>JAYEKL010000026.1:0-4256 GCA_034660995.1 Patescibacteria group bacterium
TAATAGGAGATAGTTATAGACGCTATTATCACTAGCAACAAAGACAAATAGAAAATACAATTTGACCTTCTAATTTTAAACTCCCAGAGAATATTTTCTTCAGCATCTTGCGTCCTGAATGAGTAACATTTTACAACAAGTATAATGGTTAGCATCCAAAAAACAAATTTTGTAGTCATTGATTCAATATATAGAAATTGAAAAAGTAAAAGAGAAAACCAAGCAGAAAAAAGATATATAAAATTATTATTACGAACTTTTCTCAACGCTTTCAAAAACATCCCGACTACAAGAACCATTATTAGTAAATAACTGAGAACTCCCAAAATTCCAATTGTAGAAATTTTTTCAATGATCTCGCTTCCCGCTTTATCAAAACGAATATTCCAATAAATATTATTGTTAAATTCTACTGGTTTAAATTTGGAAAAGTTATATAGATAAGTTCCCGGTCCAGTCCCGACAATACCGATGATTGGATCCTCTTTTATTCCTTCAACGGTTATATAAATAGCAGTTTCCTTGTCTAAGATAACTTCTTTTATAAATCTCTTACCATCTTCAATTTGTCCGTTATCCACAGAAGGCGCTATCCTGTCTTTTATTGAAGAAGACATTGAAGAACTTTTAAAATTAGATTCAATATTATTGTTCATACATGTTAAACTCGTAGCGATAAAAGCAAAAGAGATTAAAATTATTAAACCCGCAGGTACGAGGCAGTGTCTCGCACTTACAGCGTTTTCGCCATGCCTGCGAACTATAAACGATAATATTAATGCCAGTAATAACGAAACAGCTAAAACAACCCAAGCAACCACAAAATCAATTATCGCTAAAAGGATAAGCGACATTGTGATAAGTAAATAAACCAAACATTTAACAAGCGCGTTTTTATTCTCCAAAAGATAATAAAACGCAATTATAATAACTGAGACCAAATAAATTCCTAAAATATTAAACGAACCGCTAACAAGATTAAAAGAATTAAATTGAGTTTCGTTTAAAGGTATCAGCTTTATTCCAAGAGAATAAAGCAAACTTACAATAATCACAACAAACGATGAAGCAAGAAACGTTTTGATAAGATTATTTGTAAAATTTTTACTGTCATCACAAATTTGTTGATTGTCATCCTGAACTTGTCGAAAAACCACACTATTCACCCCGACAAAATATAGCATCGCCAAACTCAAATATACCATTAGACTATCTGAAAATCTACCATAAAATCCTAAAACACTAGAAACTTTATCAACACTCAAAACGGTTGAAAGCAGTACTAAAAAAATAAAAATAATTATTGGAACATCCAGTGGAGTTTTAACAAAAACAATCCGTCTGTCTATAATGATCATCTTAACCATCCAAACTAAAAATGCCAAACTAGAAACTACAAACAAAAGAAGTGTTTTATTAAATTCAAAGATTTCCATTGAAAATGGCAAGAAAAACAATGGCAAGAAAAAAACAAGGAAATAAAAAAAATATCTCAAAAAATAATTACTTTTAACATTAGCGCTATTATTATCGTCCTTGGAAATGTTTCGTTTAGATATATTTTTAGTTGTATTTTCCAAATTTTTTATCATACTTGCTTCAGTCTTAAATTCTTGTGTGTCCTTATCTTGTTTATCAGAAAAATCACTCTTTTTTTTATTATCAATATTCACTCTCGCCTTGAGATTTACAACACTATCACTTGAAACATCAAAAGACTTCTTTAAAATATCATAATTTTTTTTGTTATTCATATTCTTTTTTTAATAAATTATCTAATATGTAGAGAAATTTTTAGCGGGAACATTCGGATTGTCGCAAACACCGTCAACTCCATCGCAGTTATTGTCAATTCCGTCATCGCAAATTTCATCCGCATCCGGATTTATTTCCGCGTCGCTGTCGTCGCAGTCATCGTCATTGTCAGCATAATCGTCTGGCGATTCACAGAAACTTGTCGCATTGCCTGAATCTCCGAAACCGTCGTCGTCTGCGTCAAGATAAAATGTTTTTTCTTGGCAGGCGCTATAACAAGCTTCATCTTCATCTTCATCTTCATCTTTTATATACCAAAATCCGCTTCCGATCGTCTCGCAGTCATTTTTATTTGAACATAAATCTAAATGATCGCTATCACAGATATCTTCTGATTCTTTTGGTTCCGATACAACTTCACAGACGTCGTCATTTCCATCACAATTCTCGTCAATATCATTTCCGCAAATTTCCATCGCTTCTGGATTGATTTCCGCTTCGCTGTCGTTACAATCATCTCTGTTGTCAATATATCCGTCAATCTTCTCGCAGGAAGTTGTCGCATTACTTGAATCTCCAAAGCCGTCGTCGTCTGCGTCAAGATAAAATGTTTTTTCTTGGCAGACATTATGGCAAACGTTGTCATACCAATAATATTCCATAATATTAACGCACAATTCTTTATTCATTTTCATGCAGCCGTATTCCCCGCCGTACCAATGACCGCCCGCATCTTCGCAACCGCTTTCATCGCATAAATATAAATAACTACTGTTACATTCCTCTGGCATAATTCCCGGCGAGATATCAACAATGGGCGTATTTGAAATTTCTGGCTGAGATGGCTTAACTACTGGGATATAACTTACGGACAGTTCTTTTGTTTTTGTGTTGATTACTAAACCGCGCAATCCTTCGTATTTTGTTTCCTGCGTAATTTTGCTCTCACCTTTTTCGTTTTCTTTTTCTTGAACTTTTTTCAAATAAGCTATTTCGCTGTCAATTACTTCGCTAAGTTCCTGTATGGCGTAAAGTCCCAAATCTTTTCCTTCTAAAAACTTTTTGGAAACTTTCATCTTTTTTTGCTTTGGAACTATTTCCCAAATATTTTCCTGAATTCCATAAGTTTCATATTTGTAATCAAGGTAATAATTTTCATCGTCTTCTTCAATCTTGAAAATTTCCATTTCCAAATCAAAATTTTCCAAATCTACGTTCAAGATTCGCGAATTGTCTATTCCGCTTTTAGTGACGATTTCTTCGCCTAAAATTTCGTCCCGCAAATCATCGCTTGCCGCTAAGGCTGAAAAAGAGGCGACGAAAACAAACGCGATAATAATTATAAAACTGTTGTGGTATTTTATAAAATTTGTGATTTTTTTAAACATAGTTTTAAATTTGTGAATTTATTACATTTTTACATTACCATAGATTTATTATTTGTTAATAGTCTTAAAAAATAAATTTTTTTAATTTCAAATTGTTCCAAAGTTCAAAATATTTTCGTCTCGTCAAAGTCTCTCCGCAGATGACTCTGACGGAAGTCTCGTTTATCCCGCTTTCTCGTCAGAGTCCCTATCGGAGACTCTGACGGGGCTGGTTGATTTTAATTTTGTAATTTTTAATTTTGTAAATAAATCATAATTTTTAATGTTTAAAATTTTGGTCATTAAAGCATTATTTATAAAATTTAAAAATTAAAAATTAAAAATTCGTCTCTAATTTCTCATAAACTTACTCCCATAACTCTCATAAAGCCGCCCAACCTCCCCCTCGCTCAACGCTCTATTGTAAATGCGGACATCGGACATTGAGCCGTTGAAATAATTAGTAGGAACATTGTTATTTAAAGCACATCCAATATTTAAATCTGCTGTTGAATCGTGAAGTGTAGTAATTGCATCATCATATATTTTTGTTGGATTTGTATCTTCAACCCCATCAACATATAATTTTAATGTTCCAGCATTGAATGTAAAACCTACATAATGCCACAAATCATCAAATACTACAATACTGCTTCGGTATAACTTTTTATGTTCAGAATTATATGCCCCATCATCTGAAAGAAGCACTTCCAATTTATCACTTTGTGTCCGTATTGAAAAGCTTCTTTGATTAATTCCAATATCCCATTGACCAATAAAAGTTTTAGCAACTTGATTTCCTCCACCATTAACCCAGCCAAACATACTTATTATACTTGTTTGACTTAAACTCGCATCATTCCCGCAATCAACATAATCATTCGTCCCGTTAAAACTCATCGCCTCATCACTCTGCCCCATTCTATCCGTTGCAAAACTCCCAGCGTTCCCAGAAGTCCCGTGATTTTCATAAGCGGAATTATCCGTCAATCTCTTTGTCGCTGGATTATAACTCTCCTCCGATAACTCCCAATGCCCCACCAAGCCTTTCTGCAAATCAACATTAAACTTCCTCGCCCCCTGCCGATACTGGTCAGCAATTTCCTGCGCGGAAAGAGCGCGAGAGTAAACGCG
>JAYEKL010000027.1:0-19961 GCA_034660995.1 Patescibacteria group bacterium
CTAACGATTTGAATGCGTATTACAAAAAATTACAAAATAAAGAAATAGAACTTGTTAATAATAATATTGAAAAAATATATATAATAGATGCTCAAATACCGTTGGAAGAATATAAAAAAGTTGAAATGTCGCGTATTAAATGGAAATATTTTTTTATTAATTTATCTGATTATAAAAAAGAATTATTTTGGCGTGATTTTGCGATTCAATTTATTTTTGAGTTCAATGCCATGGAAGACAGTAAATTGTCGCAAAAAGAAGTAGAAAAAATTATAAAAAAACAGTATATAAAAAAGACCGCTTATTCTCGCAACTATTTTTCATAATCGCTTTGAACGCATCCATCCGTTTTCCGATGGAAATGGAAGGGTTGGCAGATTATTGTTTGTTTGGATGCTGTTAAAATCAGGATATGGTGTAATACTTTTTAAAAATAAAAATCACCGTTCATATTTTTCAGTATTAGATCAAGCTGACAATAATAGACAAAGAAAGTTATTTAGGCATTGTATCTGTGTTTATAAAAAAACTATTCAAGGTTTGTGTAATAGTATTTATTTGGGTTTTTGCATTAGATTGAGTTATATAATAAAAAATTAAATGATTTTAGGTTGAATTATTTTATGCTTAATAAGTGTAAGGAACGAAAATTTCTGTTTCGTTCCCGTGATTTCTTGTTATGCAGGAGTTTTTTTATTTTGGCTATTGCGCTAAATGGACCTATGAATCACAAAACATTTTGAATGAGGCGAAAACACAATTATTGTGTTTAAAAGATAATAGTATTTGCGTCGCAGATGAAAGATAGTTTTTAAATAGGATAAATTAAAACCTAAAATACGAAAGATCCTGAAACAATACTGAAATAAATTCAGCATGACATTGTTCAGGATGACAATTTAAAAACATTCATATGAAGTTAAATAAAAATCTTTGGATCTCGGGAGGATATTACGTAGATTTTGACACTTATGAGCAGTTTCGTATTATTGGCCCAAATAACCATCTTTATTGTGGATTGATTGATATTCCGAGACACAAAATTGTAATTAATTCAGTTAAAGATAAAGATAATGTTTTATGCATTAAAGGTTTTTTTAATGCGCAAAAAATAAATCTGTATTATCCAGCAATGGATGATATGAGAACTGTGCGAGAGGAAATTGGCTCGGAAACTTTTTTACAGATTAGAAAAAGAGTGTATGATCGTCTCGTTCCTCAGTTTGTTAGAAAAACCAAAAAGGACGGAAAAACATTTTTAAAATTTAAGAGAAGATATGGTAGAAAATATTACCAAACAATTTTTGAATTTAATAAAAGTATTGAGGTTAAGAAAATAAAAAAGCCCTTTGCTGGTTTTGAGATAAGTTTTAAAACAAAGAAAATAGATTTTACTATTAAGGCAAGTACTAATGATCTAAATTATAAAAAGATAAAGAAGGTTAGTCTAGTTAACAAAAAAGATTTTGACTTTCAGGTTTTTGGAGAAAAAAAGAAACTAATTGAAAAAATATGGACGCAGACTGAAATTGAAATTAAGCATTTGTTGGAATGGAAAAAAACATCTGGTGATCGTTTTGGAACAATATTTCCAAGAGACTGGATGGAAGCGGCTGATATTGGTCATCACGATTTGACTTCCGAAGTTAGGGGCTATATGTATGAAGAATCATTGAAAAATGTTAATTCAAGGGGCGCGGGGTGGCACGAAGATGTGGTGGGAGAATTTAAATATGAATATGAGGTATCTGGTAAAGATATTCTAGACAGACATATGATTGATATTGAACCGCATTATCTAATGAATATTAGATATTTCTCGCAAAACTTTTGGTTAAAAAAAGAAAATAGGAAAAGAATGCATTTGGTGGCGAAGTATATTTTAAAACAAGCGAAGACGAGAGGGCATATTACATTTAAAAAGGATAATGATACGGGGAACTGGAGAGATAGCGGAAATGCGTTTAGAAGGTTAAGCGATGTTATTGCTCCTTTTGATGTTAATGCCGTATTTTATCCAAAAGCCTTACACTCTATTAGAGATAATTATAAAGAATTTGGGTTCAAGGATAATGATGTTTTAGAGATAAATAAGATATATCAAAAATGGAAAAATAAAAAAGATGAATATAAATTTAAAAATGAAGATGGAACAACGGCATATGCTCTTGCTCTTTATGGATCTAAGGATAAAAAAAATAAGTTTGTATATCGAAAAATGGAATTAAATCATATTGATGAATCTTATCTTTATACCTACTGTAGGGGAGAACAAAAAGAAGTGAAAAGTTTTTGTAAGCGTCTTATGGATTTAAACTATTTTTATACAAAATCTGGTCCGATTCTTGTCGCCAAAAAGAACAAATATTTTTATACGTCGCAAGAATATCATGGATTGGTTATTTGGATCAAGCAAACTGCGTTTATTGTTTTAGGTCTTAGCAAGCATTTAAAATTTTCTATCATTGAAGGATGGCCCATTAGTACTCAACGAATGATCAAAAAAACGATTCTAAAAATTACTGAGAATACTTTAAGCGCAATAGAACAAATGGAATCTATTCCTGAAGTTTATGCTGATATTGATGGCAAAGCAATTCCATATCATAACTTAACTGGAAAGAAAGACCGAGGAAGCGAAGTGCAATTGTGGTCGGCTATAGGGATTAGGAGGATTATAAGAAAATATTATGAGTTGCTGACTGATAAAAGATATGAGATATAATGCAATTTATAAAATTTAAAATTTTATCATTATGAAAAAAAATAATACTAAAAGAGTTCTATCTTTTGATGTTGGCGGGACGAAAATTGCTAGTGGAATTATTGAGTTTAAAGAAAATAGTTATCAAATCTATGATTATCAAAAAAATGCAACTCCTAAAAATAAAGATGGAGTTATTCAAAAATTAATTGAGTTAATAGTTTACTATCAAAGGGATAACAAATTTAAAAAAATTGGGATTGGAATTGCTGGACAGATTGATTATAAAAATGAAATAATAAAACATACGCCGAATATAAAAGGTTTTGATAATGTGAACTTAAGAAAAATTATAGAGGAGACAATTGGTGAGCGTGTAGAAATTGAAAACGATGTAAAATGTTTTGCTCTTGCGGAAAATGTTTTTGGTAGAGTGAGAAACTATCATAATATAGTTTATTTAGCTATCGGAACAGGAATAGGAGGGGCTATTGAAATAGATAATAAATTATACAGAGGTGAAAATAATATTGCAGGTGAATTTGGACATATGATTATAGTCAGTAATGGAATAAAATGCGCATGTGGAAATAGGGGATGTTGGGAGCAATATGTGTCAGGGAAAGCTATTGAGAAATTATATTTTAATCTTTATGGAAACAAAAAAGGGGCAAAAGAAATTGTCTCTGATTCAATAAAAGGAACCAAAAAAGATAAAAAAGTTATAAAGGAAGCAAGTTCTTATCTTGCGATAGGTTTGATAAACATCATCAATTCAGTAAATCCAGAAGTAATACTTATTGGAGGAAGCGTTATTAAGCAGGATGAGATTTTAAAATTGGCAAAAAAAGAAGTGTTAAAAAAAGTTTTAATACCTGGAAGAAAGACTAAAATACTAAAATCAAGGCTCGGTAATGAAGCGACATTAGTTGGCGCGGGGTTATTGTAGTAATGGGTGTAAGATAATTAGTAGTATAAATTGATTTAGACAATAATATTGTTCGACTTTATGGAGAACTATTGCATATAATTGCTTCTCTGCGTACAACTTCTCCACAAGGTCGAAGAATATTTAGCAAGATAATAGTTATCTTTTAATCGATAGAATTCCCCGATGCTTGCATCGGTTGGAGTTGTCAAAAGGAATTTTTTCCTCTTGATACCTCGTCAGCTTGCTACGAGGTGATTCATTAGTAACTAAAATTTTATGGCAAAAAAAGAAATTTATCGAAAGATTGCCAGTTCTTTAATTTTTTTATATCTTTTCTTTTTAAGTATGAAGTTAATGTCTTCTTCGTTCAAAATGTTCGGGGAAGATTTTTCAAATAATCTTATTTTCCTAACCTCAGATCCATTTGTTGCTCTATTTATTGGAATTTTGGTGACTAGTGTTGCTCAGAGTTCTTCTTTCACTACTTCTTTGGTAGTCGGACTTGTCGCAAGCGGATGCTTAACATTGGGTGGCGCGATACCAATTGTGCTTGGAGCAAACATTGGAACAACTGTTACAAATACTATTGTTTCCATTTCCCATATTTGTAAAAAGAGTGAATTTAAAAGAGCATTTGAAGCGGCAATTCTTCATGATATTCATAATGTATTGGCGGTGATTCTGTTTTTTCCTCTTGAGTTGAAGTTTCATTTTTTAGAAAAAGCGTCAGTGTTTATCACTGGCGCTATTTTTAATTCTTGGTCAATGTCAGAAACGATTGCTAGGGGGTCATTTTCTAGTCCGCTTAGTTATGTTCTTAATCCGATAGTAAATATTTTGAAAGACATTTTTAGTGGAAATCCTTTGTTGCTAGCAATAATTTCTCTAGCAATGTTATTTCTCTCTCTTTCATCTTTTGTTAAAATTTTAAAACCGCTTGTTAAAACAGAGTTTAAAGAGGTTATTCACAATTCAATTTTTAAAAGTCATAAAAGAAGTTTTATTTTTGGAATATTGCTTACCGCGTTCGCGCAAAGCAGTTCTGTAACAACATCTTTAATTATTCCTTTTGCTGGTCTTGGTATTTTACAGCTAGAAGCGATCTATCCATATGTTTTGGGAGCAAATATTGGTACGACGATCACGGCTCTTTTAGTTGCGTTTACTTTAGGGAGTTATGCGGCTGTTACCGTGGCAATGGCACATTGTCTTTTTAATATATTTGGAAGTATTATTATTTATCCATTTAGGATAATTCCTATTTCTATTGCTACAAAAATTGGTGATACCGCATTAACTTCAAGAATAATTCCTATTGTCTATATTGCTGTTATGTTTTTTCTAGTTCCGCTGTTGATTGTGTTTTTTTGAGATAAAAAATATAGCGCGTACTATAAAAAGATAAAAAATAAATATTTTTTCATAAATATAAATCTACAAAAACCACAACTCTAGTTATTAAGCTAGAGTTGTTATTTATCAACCTATTTTAATCTTTACAAATCTTCTTTTTCCAACCTGCGCAATCATTTCATCTTTAACTTTAATTTCCTTTTCAAAATCTTTTTGCACAATATCATCAATTTTAATTCCGCCTTGTTGAACGAGGCGACGAGCTTCTCCTTTTGAGGAAACTATTTTTAGTTCATATAACAAATCTACCAATTTCCAATTTCCAATTTCCAATTTTATTTCTTCTATATCGCTTGGTTTTTGTTTATCTCGGAAAATTTTGTTAAATTCCTCTTCAGCTTTTTTAGCAGATTTTTTGTTGTGGTAAGTTGTGATAATGTTTTTAGCTAATTCTACTTTGATATCTCGTGGATTTTTTGAGGAATTTTTTAAGGCTGATTTTATTTGCGCAAGTTCATTTTCATCTAGGTTGGTCAACAATTTAAAATAATAGAATATCATTTCATCAGAGATAGACATAATCTTTCCAAACATTGAGTTTGGCTCTTCTATAATTCCGATATAGTTATCAAGGCTTTTACTCATTTTTTCTTTTCCATCAAGTCCGACTAAAAGGGGAGTAGTTAAAATATTTTGTTCGGGCAGATTCATTTTTCTTTGCAGATCTCTAGCTGCAAGCATATTAAATTTTTGGTCAGTGCCGCCAATTTCTAAATCAGACTTGATCATAATTGAATCATACGCTTGCATAACTGGATAGAGCATTTCGCTGGTAGCAATATCAGTCCCTTCTTTTAATCGTTTAGAAAAATCATCACGCTCTAAAATTCTGGCAACGGTAAATTTGCTGGTGAGTTTTAAAATGTCCTCAAAATTAAGTTTTGAAAACCATTCGCTATTGTATCTTATTTCTGTTTTTTTTACATCCAGAATTTTTCCAACTTGCGTAAAATAGCTTTTAGCATTTTCCTTTACCTTTTCGCTTGAAAGAGCTGGTCGTGTTTTTGATTTTCCAGAGGGGTCACCGATCATTCCTGTATAGTCGCCGATGATAAAAACAACTTGGTGTCCTAAATTCTGAAACTCTTTTAATTTTCGCAATACGATAGAATGTCCCAAATGCAAATCTGGTCGTGATGGGTCACAGCCTAATTTAATTCTTAATTTCTTCCCAGAATTTAATTTTTTCTCTAAATCTGTCTTTATAATAACTTCTTCCGTGTTGTGAGTGAGAAGGGTTTTGATTTTGTTCATGCTCTTGACATTATATTTAATTATGATAGTATATAAGCATAATCACGACGAAAAGCGCCCTATAAGGTTTTGTCCTTAGTGGGTTCTTTTTTTATATTCTAATTTCTTTCGCAAATCAGAAACAAAAGCTAAATATTTTGAGGGAAATTTTTTTAGTAATATGGAACATCGCGCTTGATTCGGAATGAGTATTTTCCCCAATTTATTTTTGTTTATTAAATATTCAACTAAACAATGAAAGTCTCCATCGCCGGAAATAATAATTGCCTTGTTGTAATTTTTAAATTCAATCATTGTATGCAACACTAACTCGGCGTCAACATTCCCTTTAACGAAACCTTTTTCGTCTTTTTTGTACTCAAGTGTTGGTTTAAAAACAACAAGATAGCCAGCCTTTTGCAAAAAGGTATATAATGGCTCATTTCCTGAAACATGTCCAATAAAAATAAATGCGTCTTTAACCTTATATTTTTCCTTAAGATAAACACGAAATTTTCTGAAATCTAATTTCCAACCCAAACCTTGAATTGATAGGTTTAAATTCTGGCTGTCAATAAACGCGTAATTTTTTAATTCTTGATTTTTCATGACGATCCTTATTTTTATATAAGATTTAAGTTGATTGAAATTGATACTGACAATTTCAATCTACCATAATTACTAAGCTTTCACAAGAAAAAGCTAATCTAGTTTATCCTTTTCAAATGTCAAAATTGTAGCTATAATGTAATAGTATCAAGTAAATTGGAATTATACAGGTTGGCTCAATAGTCCCGATAGGGCTGTGGAGCCTGTTATGCAAGAGGCTCCACAGGTCCGCCAGCCGGACGGACACAATGGAGCCAACGTACTTAATACTATATACTTAATACTAACCCATGCCCGTAAGGAAAAAATATAGAGTAACAAGTTCAAGTGTTAGAAAAAAAAGAGTCGTCAAAAAAAGAGGATTTGGTTTTAAGTTACCCAAAATAACGAAAAGAAAAAGATTGATTAAAAGAAGTGTAAAGCCATCTTTATTTAGAAAGCTGTTTAGGTCGGTGAAATTAAAGAAAAAAAAGAAGAAAGGGCTTAAAAAAGGATTAAGGACAGTTTTTAAGCTGGGCTTGTTTTTGTTTGCGGTCGGGTTAGTCGGGCTAGTCGGAGTCTTTGTTTATTTTTCAAAGGATATTCCTGATCCTAATAAGATCATTGACCGTAGAGTTGCGGAATCTACAAAAATTTATGATCGTACCGGGGAACATCTTTTATATGAAATACATGGGGAAGAAAGAAGAACAAATATTAAGCTCGATCAAGTTTCACAACATTTAATAAACGCGACAATTGCTACAGAAGATCAGGATTTTTATAAACATTATGGTGTTGATTTTCGTGGGATAGCAAGAGCAATATATAAAGATATAATAAGCGGAGAGAAACTTCAGGGTGGATCAACTATTACTCAACAGCTAATAAAAAATTCAATTTTAACTTCAGAAAGGACTTTTACGAGAAAAATAAAAGAAATAATTTTGGCGATTGAAACAGAGCAGAAATTCAGCAAGGATGAAATTATGGAAATGTATTTAAATCAGATTCCTTATGGGTCAAATGCTTATGGCATAGAAGCGGCGGCGCAAACATTTTTTGAGAAATCAGCCAAAGATCTTGATATTTCAGAAGCGGCTTTACTTGCCGGGCTTCCTAAAGCTACAACATATTATTCGCCATACGGCGCGCATCCAGAAGCATTAGAGCTTCGCTATAAAAGTATAATCAATCAGATGAGGGACGAAGGGTATATTAGTGAAGAGAAAGCCAAGGAAGCTAAAAAAATCGAAATTTTAAAGAAAATTAAACCTTTTACAGAAGACATAAAAGCGCCTCATTTTGTAATGTATGTCCGTCAGCAGCTGGTTGATGAATTCGGAGAAGAAAAAATTAAAAAAGAAGGGCTTAAAGTTTATACTACATTAAATTATGATATGCAGTTGATTGCAGAGGATGCTGTCAAAAAAGGGGCCGAAGAGAATTCTAAAAACCATAATGCAAAGAATGCCGCCTTAGTTGCTATTGATCCAAAATCTGGTCAAGTTTTATCAATGGTTGGGAGTAAGGACTATTTTAATATAGAAGAAGACGGAAATGTGAATGTTGCTATATCACCGTATCGTCAGCCAGGATCGTCTTTTAAACCTTTTGTCTATGCAGCTGCTTTTGATAAAGGATACACTCCAGATACAATTTTATTTGATGTTAAAACAAATTTTGGAAAAGATGGAAGTGGAAGAAACTATATTCCTCAGAACTACAATTATCAATTTTCAGGACCAGTTACAATAAGAGGAGCTTTGGCAAGATCTCTTAATATTCCCGCGGTAAAAACATTATATTTAGCTGGAATTGAAAATAGTGTTCAGATGGCCAAGAATCTTGGTATTACTACTCTTAATAATTCAGAAGACTATGGGTTGTCTTTGGTTCTTGGAACTGGAGAAGTTATGCTTTTGGATATGGTTTCTGCTTATTCTGTTTTTGCAAATGATGGAAAGAAAAATTCTCAAACTACTATTTTAAAAATAGAGAATTCAAAAGGAGATATCTTAAAAGAGTTTAAAGAGAACGAAGAACAAATTATAAAATCAGAAGTTGCGAGAAATATAAACAATATATTGTCTGATAATATTGCTAGAACTCCAACTTTTGGGTCAAAAAGCGAACTATATATTGGTGAAAGACCAATAGCGGCTAAGACTGGAACGACAAGTGATTATAAAGATGGGTGGACTATTGGATATACTCCAAGTTTAGCTGCTGGAGTATGGGCTGGAAATAATAAAGGTGAGAAAATGAAAAAAGGAGGAGGAATAACTGTAGCAGCTCCTATTTGGAATGATTTTATGTCTAGAGTTTTGGCTCTTGATCCAATTGAAAAGTTTATTGTTCCAGAAAAGATCGAGACCAAAAAAGCTGTTTTGAATGGTAATTATGAAAATGAAGTAATTGTTAAGATTGATAAGGCATGTGGAGATAAACTTGCTAGTGAGCTTACACCAGAAAGTCAAATTGAGGAAAAAACATATATTGAGGTTCATAATATATTAAAATATGTCAAAAAAGACAATCCACAAGGAGAGTATCCAGATAATTCAGAGAAAGATTTAAACTTTTCAAATTGGGAAGAAGCAGTTCTAAAATGGGCTGAAGAAAATGCTAAGGAAGATGTTGAAGAAGGTGATGAAGGAAATAAGGAAGAAGTAAATGTTAATCCTCCAACAGAAATTTGTTCGGTTCGGGAATATGATAAAATGCCGATTTTAAAAATTGCGTCTCCACAAAATAATCAGATAATAAAAAATAGCAAACTTGCTATAAAAGTGGAAGTCTTTACTGTTTTTGGATTTAAGCAGATTGATTTTTATTTTGATGATGTTTTTATTGGAGTTGGAAAATCTTCTCCTTATGAAGTTTCTTATAATTTACCTGTTAATACTGAAGAAGGATTGCATACTGTTACGCTTAGGGCATATGATCAAGTAGAAAATTCAACGCAAGAAGAAATAACAGTGATTGTAAGTAATAAAAATACGTCTTTATATTTAAAGCCTATTCTGGATACTGATTTTCCATTTATTATAAATGTGGCAACTTCAGGAGAAAATATAAAAAAAGTTGATTTTTATTATCAGTTAGACAGTGTCTATGATGCTGATATGAATTTGATCAAAAAGTCTGGTTCAAAACACAAAATTGATTCAGCTAATTATTTGGTCCCAAGTGAAGATAATTTATATCAGATTTTATGGGAAGAAGACAAAAAATATTTTATTTCAGGAAAATATAAGATTTTTGCCATAATGGAAGACAAAAATGGGAAAACATACGAGAGTAATAAAAGGTTCGTAGAGGTAAAATAGATATTATATAGGGTCTGCTGATTTTTTTATAATTCCCCTCTAGAGAGGAAGTTGGGGGTGTGTCAAAAAGCTTGTTATACACCCCTTGCTCCTATCTCTCCCAAGGCGGGCAGGCAAGAGGGGAATTATCATTAACTCCTATTATTAAACGAAAGGGCCAAAGAAAGATTTAATAAAGCGCAAATTTAGTAAATGAACTATAATGAAAAATGAAAATAATCATAAAGATAAAATTATTTTAATTGGCGGGGTTCCTTGTATAGGTAAAAGTACCGTAGCAGAAAAATTATCTAGAGAATTTAATACAAATCTCATTTCCACTGATACTATAAGGTCTCTTTTGAGAGTTTCTTCTGAGGAAGATAATTATCGCAGTTTACATTTTTTTGTTCATCAGGAAGCAGGAAAATATTTACCCAATACAAATATTAATGGGATAATAAAAGATTATATCAAAGAATCAGAAGCTGTTTGGGTTGGAATAAAAAGAATTATAAAAAAAAATAAATATAATAAAATTGGAATCATTGAAGGTGTTGCTAATTTACCGATACTGTGTAAAAAATCACGAATAAAAAATACCTTGCCAATTTTTCTGTATTTTGACAGAGAAGATATTATTAGAAATAATCTTTTTGATCGTGGTTTATGGGGGAAATCAAAAAAACTTAAAGAATATGAGTTAAAATATTTAATTGAATTTAATAAATACATTGTTAAAACTTCTCAAAAATATAATTATAATTGTATTAATGTATATCCTTACAGAACTTTACATAAAAGGCTTGCTGATATAATAAAAAATGAGAGGTCTAATAGATAAAATTGTAAAATTTATTTACAAGAAATATTGTGATACTGTTTTATAATCTTTTTGTTATCTATTAAAATAATACTTGCTTTTATTTAAAATTTGGAGTGCACTCTTTAGAGTGCGGAAGTATCACTGAAACATTATATTTTACCAATTTTCACGCAGACTAGAACCTGCACTAAAATATTTTAGTTGTTTTTAAAATATAAAGTTTCGGAGCATTATAATGTTCTAAATAGCAGAGGTATATAAATTTAGATTTCTAAATAAGATAATTCATAAAAACAAAAATATGACAAAAGGAATTTTTACGGGAATGCATAATTATTTTCTTCGCAATAAGAAAAAATCAATTGCTATAGACAGTGCTTTGTTGTATAATAAAAGAAATGAATGCCTTGTTATAATTTCAAAAATAATTCATAAAAACAAAAATATGACAAAAGGAATTTTTACGGGAATGCATAATTATTTTCTTCGCAATAAGAAAAAATCAATTATTGCCGCGTTATTTTTATTTGTTCTGCTAGTTAGCGGGATTATTTTTTTAACGAAAGATCGCGGACCAAAATTTTCTAATCCACGACCTGAATATGCACAGGTTTATTCTATTGTTAATGATAAAATTTCCCAGAGCGCTTCTATTGTTATTAATCTTCCAGCGAATATGGAGATTAGTAAAACGGAAGCGCAGAATAGTATTACATTTTCGCCAGAAATAAAAGGTGTCTGGGAAGAAATTGCTGAAGAAAAAAAGATTATTTTTAAACCAGAAGAGGAATTAAGGCTCAGTAGATATTACTCGGTTATTTTAGAAACAGCAGATAATTCTATTGGTGGTGATTTTCTTATTGTTGACGATCCAAAAGTTTTGACCGTTTTTCCGAAGGCTGGTTCTGAGGCAAGTGAAGATACGGAGATTACGGTAATGTTTAATCGACCAATGACTCCTATTACAACATTGGACGTTTTGGATACTTTTGATATTCCAATAGAAATTAGTCCCGCGACAGCAGGGAAATTTAAATGGATTGGGACAAGAACAGTGCAGTTTGTTGCTGATGAAAGGTTGGTTCGCTCTTCAAATTATACGGTTAAAATAAAGTCTGATTTTGTTTCTATGGATGGATTGGGTATAGAAAATTTTGAACATAATTTTACGACTAGGGCATTTCGCTATCAGTCTGTTAGTTCAAATTCAACTATTTATAGCAGTCCAATGAGGGTAGTTTTTAATCAGCCAGTTAATCTTCGGAAAACAATTAGCGAAATGACTCTTCAAAATGTTACTGCCAATAATCAACAAATTGATTTTATCGCTGAATATGGGACCAGAAATGTTTATAATAAAGAAAGTAAAGAACATGAGAAGACGGTTGATGAATCTGTAATCTTAATTTATAACAAAAAAGATAGGCATAACAGAAGAAAACTATGGGATTTTAATAATAATTATCATTTAAAAATAAATAAGGCTTATCCCTTGGAAGGGGATATAATTATTGATAAAGAGAAACATATAACGATTAATGTTTCTGGAGAGATAAAGCAAATTAGCGCTTCTTCAGAAAGGACAAGTTTTGCTACTCCTGACTTTTTTGATCCACAGGGAAAATTATGGATTGCTTTCTACGAAGATATTGATTTGGGGAAAAGCAAAATAAGCGCTGACAAAATGGTGAAAATTGGTTATGGGGAAAAGTGCAAAGAAAAAAGCGGAGATCTAAAATTTGGAAGAAGCGTGGAGTGCGAGAAAGAGGAGGATAAGAAAAGAATTTATCTGACTTTTGATTATGGTAAAATCAATAATGGAGATATCTTAAAGCTTAATATTAATACGATTGTTAATAAGGATGGATTGCAATTGAATGTTAATCCAATCGTAAAGAAGATTAAAATAATTCCTCATCTAAAAATATTAAAAACTACTCCTAACCACAATGCTACTGATGCTAGTTTAAATGAATTTATAATTTGTTCTAGCACTCCGCTGTCGGTTCCGGCAAAAGAGGATATTAGCGATTATATCAAAGCTGATCCTGGTTTTGAATTTAAATATTGGGGCAGGTCAAGAAGAATTACCACGAATCATTATAATTGTCGTGTTGGTGAATTTGAAACTAAAATTGCGTATGGTTTAATGCCAGAAAGTTATTATAAAATAGAGATCAAGACGATAGACGATTTTAGCGAAGAAAAAACAATAAATAGAACATTTAGAACTGGTAAAATGCCAGAGCATCATCTTGGCTTTCATAATTTTCAAAGAAACTATAGTATTACAACTTCTGATAAGACAAAATTGACTTATGCTGTTGAAAATATGGACTATATTGATTTGAACATTTGTGAGTTGAGTCCGCAAAAAATGCTTTATTATTTAGAGAATAAACCGTCTTATACAAGTTCTTCTGCTACGGTTAATAATTGTGAAAAAATTATTACCAAGAGAATAGAGCTGCAAAAAAAATATTGGGTCAAAAATTATTTTACGGTTGATTTGGAAGATTATCTAGAGAACACTTTGGGACATTATATTCTGACTTTTTCACATCCTGATTATAAAACAAGGGCAAGATATGATAAAGATAAAAAACAGATATACGAAAGAACTTATTTAACAGTGACAAATTTAGGAATTGTGGAAAAAAGAGTTGAAGTAAGAAATAGCGGAACTAATCAGGAAATTAATTTAGATCAAGAGCAACAAGCTAAATTAAAAAATATCTATTGGGTGACAAATTTAAAAAGCGCTGATCCAATTGAAGGCGCGCAAGTCCAGCTTTTTGAAGGTGTTCGGGAAAAATCTTCGGTTAAAATAAATGGATTATCTTCTTTATACACTACAGATATTTCGGGTATTGCCAAAACGGCAGTTGTTAATAATTTATATGGAGTAATCGCGACAAAGGGAAATGATAGCGCTTTAATTACACGCTATGACAATAAGCTTGGTTATGGCAGTACCGCTAGAACGGCGCAGAAAATATATCTGTATTCTGATCGGCCAATTTATAGGCCAAGCCATGAAGTTCAAATTAAAGGACTTTATCGGATTGGATATGATGGTGATTATGAAATTTTTCAAGAGAAAAAAATTCCGTTAAAAGTCTATAATAGCAAAAACGAAGAGATACTAAATCAAGAATTGGAAGTAAATGATTTTGGTACTTTTAATACAAAATTAATTCTAGATACAAAAGCCCCGCTGGGTCGGTATAGAATTAATGCAAAAGGTACAACTGCTTATTTTGAAGTTGAAGAATATCAACCAGCGCCGTTTAAAGTTGAAGCAAAAACAGATAAAGAAGAATATATCTCAGGTGATACTTTTAATATGGAAATTGACGCTAACTATTATTTTGGAGCAGCAGTTGAAGGCGGGGAAGTTGAGTACAGTATTGGGAGTCAGAACTATTATTTTAATAAATACAAGGATGAGTATTTCAATTTTGGATCATCTTGGTATTATTGCTATAACTGTAGTTATGGGGATAAATTTATTTTGAGAAATAAAACCGAAATAGATAGTTCTGGTAAGGCAAAAATATCGCATCAGATTGATCTTGACAAGTTATTTGAAGGAGATGAAAGTACCAAAAGTAAAATAATTGTTGTTTATTTGACCGTTAAAAATTCTAATGGACAAACTGTTTCCGCGCAAAAATCTTTTATTGTTCATAGAGGGGAATATTATCTTGGACTGAAAACCGACAAATATTTCTTGGGTAAAAATGAATCTTTTCAGGCTAAAGTAAAATCAGTTGACATAAAAGGAAAAGAAATTTCTGTTCAAAATATTAAATTGCAAATCAATAAAATAAAATGGGCGCAGAATAAGAGAAAAGAAGTTGATGGTGGATATTACTATAAATGGGAAAAAGAGTTGGAATTAATTCAAGAAAAAACAATTAGCACTAACCAAAATGGAGATTGGAGCGGAAACTTTTCTTTGGACAAGGAAGGAGAATATGAGTTAAAAGTTATTAGCAAAGATAGCAGGGGAAATACAATTACAAATAGTTATAATATCTATGTTTACGGAAATGCTCAAGTTGATGTTAGAAGAACGAATAATACAGAATTGGAGATAGTTGTTGATAAAAATAATTTAAAGATAGGTGATAAAGCAAAAATAATCATAAAATCTCCATACAAAAAAGCTAAAGCGCTAATTAGTATTGAAAGAGGTAAGGTTTTTAAATATGAAGTTGTTGATATTAATCAGAATCTTTATGATTATAGTTTTTCTGTGGCAGCAGAGTATGTTCCTAATTTTTATGTTTCAGTGATATTGCTTTCTGCGGACTCAGATCCTGATGTTAAATTTGCGCAGGTCGGATTTAAAGTTGATACGGAGAAAAAAGAATTAAATATTTCTGTTCAATCTGACAAGAAATCTTATTTACCCGGAGAAGAAGTGGTATTAAAGTTTAATTCGCTTGATTACGCGAACAATCCAGTAGAAACGGAATTTTCAGTTTCAGTCGCTGATCTAAGCGTTCTAGCGCTAAAAGGAAATCAAAAAAAGAATCCGCTAGTGTTCTTTTATGGCGGTTTCCCTTTAACAATTTCAACTTCTAGTAATTTGGAAAATATTCTTTATGAAGTTGATATTGCCAATGAGGCCACTAAGGGAGGCGGCGGCGCGGAATCAAAAGATTTGGCAAAGAAAAAAAGAGGAGAATTTAGAGACACTGCTTTTTGGCAAGCAGTGATTAGAACTAATGAAAAAGGGCAAGCAGAAATAAAGTTTACTTTGCCTGATAATTTAACTACTTGGCAGATTGAGTCAATTGGAATTAGTAAAGATACAAAGTTAGGCGTTGATTATCAAGAATTTATTGCGCGTAAAGATATAATGGTTGTACCGCTAAAACCGCGTTTTGCGGTTCCTGGCGATGAATTTTATATTGGCGCGAAGATCTTTAATCAAACAGATCAAAAGCAAAATTTGAAAGTTGAATTTTCTAGCGAAACATTATCTTTAAAAAATGATCAAAAAGAAAAAGACACTTTAATAGAAGCAAACGAATCAAAGACGGTTTATTTCAATGTTGTTACTCGGCAGTCTAAGCAGAGCGGGTCTCATCAATTTGTTTTGTCTGCTAAAAATAATACTTACGAAGATGTAGTGGAAAATACAATTAAGATAACTAGGAATGATACTTACGAAGCAACGGCTACGGCAGGATATTCAAACGCTGTAATGGTTAAAGAGTCTATTTATCTACCTGAAAATATTACTGAAGATAAAGGCGGGTTAACCATTCAGACTAGCGCTACTTTGGCTGTTTTCTTATCAGACGCTCTAAATTATCTATTAAGCTATCCTTATGGCTGTAGCGAACAAATTGCTAGTAAGCTTTCGTCAATTGCGATTGTGAAAAAGGGATTAAATTTAGAAAATATTGGTGATAAATTTGAATTAGAGGATATTGAGTTTGACGGGAGAAAATGGACAATGGATGAAATTGTAGAAGTTGGACTAGCGCGTATTTACGAAAACCAAAAATCTGACGGAGGATTTGCTTATTATCCAGATGGAGATTCAAATATATATTTAACATTGCGAATTACAAATACATTAAAAAGTTTGAAAGACGCGGGATATGATATAAATGAAAATAGTCTTAGAAAAGCTTTTAATTATATTAATAATACGATTAGTTATAATAGAAATCTGCAAAAGAATAAAGATTTAGTTATTTTGACAACTAACTCTTTGTTGGAGATTGAAGAATACGGAAAAATTAATCCTAGTCTAATAAATTATATTAAAGGACTAAGAAATGACAAGTTATTTCTTAACGAGCAAATTAGCAATACTTCTCTTACCACGTTAGCCATAATGCTTGCTTCCAATGAAAGTATTTTTAGTGAGAGCTATAAGAATGAGGTATTTAATGTTTTAGAAAATAAAATTGATATTGATTCTCGCGGAGCATTTCTGCCGTCTGGCAAAAATGTAATTTGGCAATATTATGGGACGCAGACTAAAGATACGGCCTTGCTTCTCAAAGCTTTGTCAAAAGATAAAAGGGATAATGCAATTTTAGATAAAATATTACGTTGGTTGCTTAGAAGTCGTGATAAAGACGGATCGTGGGGTTCAACAAGTAATACGATTTCTGTTATTGACGCGATGACCGATTATCTTATTTGGCAAAGAGAAACTGAATCGGAATTTACTTTAAAAATATTACTTGATGATGAAGAAAAGCAGTCTTTTGACTATAATGCAGAGACAATTCTTGACCAGAATAGTTTAGAGATTCCGATAAGCGATATCGGATTGGGGTCTTTTAGCTCTTTGAATTTCAAAAAAGAAAATCATAATAATCTAAATAATAATTTTTACTATGATGTTTCTTTAAAATATTTTTTGCCGATTGATACGATTCCGCCACGCGATGAAGGATTTTCAATCACGCGTGAGTTTTATCATTTAGATGACAAAGAAGGAGAAAATCCTGTTATTGAGGCAAGCTCTGGTGATGTATTGCGCGGGCAAATCAAAATATTTGTTCCTGAAGGCAGGAATTTTGTTGCGGTAGAAGATTTTATTCCTGCGGGTGTAGAATTGATCAATTTCAATTTAGCAACAGAGGATAAATCACTCCTAGTAAAAGAACAAAAAGATTATAACTGGTGGCGAAGCTATTATGACGATAAAAAGCTGCGTCCCGATATGAAAGAACTAAGAGACGACCGTTTATTTCTCTTTAAAGAAAGACTTTCCGCTGGAGAATATGAATATGACTATTATGTCCGCGTTCTAATTCCAGGCAAATTTCATCACTTACCAGCAGTTGTTTCTGAAATGTACTTTCCAGAAAATTTTGCGAGGACTTCTGGAAGATATTTTGAGGTGAAATAATATTGGAATTATGAATTATGAATTTTGAAGAAAACGTTTTAAGCTCCTCCCCTGACAAGGGGAGGTTGGGAGGGGTTCGAAAAATCGTATGATTATAATCTGAATTATTTTTAGCACAGAAGTTAGTTATACAATAAGCCTAACGTTTATATTTTTTCGCTTTTCTAAATAGGATTTTATTAGTTTTTTTTAGAGCTTTCTAGATATAATCAACAAATGGAAATAAGGATTTGCATATCTCCAAAAAAGGAAAAAAGTGGAGATATAAATAATTATATTGTCAAAAAATGAAAATTTATCGAACTTAAATGAGTTTATTTTTTTTCTTGACAAAGAATATACATAGTGTATACTTGTGTATATGAGGACCAAAACATTATCAAAAAAAGAATCAGAAGCAATTCGCCTGATTAGAAATTCATTAGTCCATATGGGGCAAACGCCGTCTGTTCGCGAGCTTATGGCTTCTTTGGGTTATCGTTCGCCGAGATCCGCTTCGGTGATTATTGATAAATTAATAGACAAAGGGTTTTTAGTTCGCAAAGATAGCGGAAAACTAAAACTGATAAAAGATTTAAAAAGCAGTCCCGCAAGAGCCAGAACAGTCAAGGTTCCTCTTGTCGGCGAGATTTCCTGCGGAATGCCAGTATTCGCTGAAGAGAATTTTGAAATGATGATACCCGTATCCATAAATTTAGCTCCACCACCTCATAAATATTTTTTATTGAGAGCAAAAGGGGATTCAATGAATAAGAAGAAAATAAATGACAGAGATTTAGTATTAGTCCGCCAGCAATCATCAGCTGAAACGGGTGATAGCGTGGTTGCTATCATTGACGATGAGGCAACAATAAAAGAATTGCAGATTTCAAACAATGCAATCATATTAAAACCAAGATCCACAAACAAGGAACATCAGCCGATTATCTTAGATAAAGATTTTTTAGTTCAGGGGGTTGTAGTTGGCGTGATTCCTGATTTTGAGTAATAATTATAAATATGCAAAAAATAAAAAACAACAATTTAAAGTTTATTGATTTTTGCGCTGGAATTGGCGGTGGGCGAATTGGTCTTGAAAATTCTGGTATGCAATGTGTCGGTTTTTCTGAAATAAACAAAGATGCCGAAAAAACATATAGATTATTTTTCGGCGAGGAAGAAAAAAATCACGGAGATTTAATGAAAATTAACCCAAAAAATTTGCCTGATTTTGATTTGATGATTGCTGGCTTTCCTTGTCAGACTTTTTCAGTGATTGGACAAAGAAAGGGGATGTGTGATAAAAGAGGTCAAATAATTTTTGGGCTTGTTAAAATAATGAAAAATATGCAAAAACTTACACTTAGAGAAAAATCAATATTGGCTGGATTATTCTTGTCGAAATTCAACGAAAGAGGTTTGAAATATCTCGGTTTTGATAATTTTACAGAGGCATTTAATGTTATCGGACTTGCTTTGGAAGTTAAGCCAGCTTCTGTTAAAAATTACAGAGACGAATTTGATCCAATTTTTCCAAACAAAAGACAAGGTTGGCATAAAAGAGAAATAAGGCAGTACTGTAAAAATATTTATAACACTTTTAAAGATTTGGATATAAAAAATTTCTCAAATTTATTAAAAGAAATAATTTACGAAAATCACGAGATAGATGTTTTGATGGAACAAGTCGCTAAAAAAGAGGGTAAAGAAAGTTCTTTTGCCAAACGACTTATAACAGGTCAAGCAGCAGAACACTATTTTAAAGAAAATTATACTGCGATTGATGTATTTAAAAATTATCAAATTGAAGATACAACAAAGCATGGCTGTGGATTTGATTTTAAACTTTATGATGAAAATAAAGAATTTTTAGGGATAGAAGTTAAAGGATTAAATAATTCAAGCGGTAATATTGCTTTAACAAATAAAGAATATTCAGTCGCCCAATTATTAAGAGAACGATATTTTTTGTTTGTTGTCAAGAATTTTAAAGAAATTCCTTTTCATGATTATTTTCGAAATCCATTAAATAGTAAATTGAAATTCAATAGAATTGAATCAATAATAAAACAAATAACTTGGAATGC
>JAYEKL010000028.1:0-3977 GCA_034660995.1 Patescibacteria group bacterium
AGACATTAAAAATTTAATAGAAATTAAAAATTGAAAATTAGAAATTAAGCCAGTGATAAAATCCTAAAGTATAAATTCCGCATACTTTTTACTTTATAAACTTTCAACTTTTTAACTTAAATCCTATGCCTCGAATAAAAAAACAAGAAAAAAAAGAAATAAAAAAAGGGAAAAAGAAATTAGTCCCGATTCAAGCGACCAAGGGTATGAAAGATATTTTGCCGCCGGAACAATTTATTTGGAATCACATATTAGAAAATGGAAGAAAATTGTGCAGTGATTTCGGATTTGGAAGAATTGAAACTCCTATTTTAGAGCATACTGAGTTGTTTTATAGAGGCGTTGGGCAAATTACGGATATAGTTGAAAAAGAAATGTTTTCTTTTGAAACACAAGGAGGCGATAAGGTTTCTTTACGTCCAGAAGGAACTGCTGGTATTGTTAGATCTTACATTGAAAACGGGATGAGTAAATGGTCTCAGCCAATAAAACTTTATTATGAGGGTCCAATGTTTCGTTATGAAAAACCACAAGCGGGAAGATATAGACAGCATCATCAATTTGGATTTGAAATTTTTGGTGATGAGTGTCCTGCAATTGATGCGCAAGTGATATATTTAGCGTGGAAGATTTTTCAAAAAATCGGTATAAAAAACACAACTGTTCAAATTAATAGTATTGGTTGTGCTGAATGTCGGCCAGCTTATAAAAAACTTTTAACTGACTATTATGAAATGAAGATAAATAAGTTGTGTCTGGATTGTAAAAGAAGGTTAAGTAGCAACCCATTACGTCTTTTAGATTGTAAAGAAGAAAAATGTATGCAGGTTGCTTCAGGAGCTCCACAAATTATTGATTATCTTTGCGAAGAATGCCATGATCACTTCAAAAGTGTTTTAGAATTTTTGGACGAGTTTGAAATTTCTTATGTCTTAAATTCTAGTCTTGTTCGCGGTCTTGACTATTATACGAAAACTGTTTTTGAAATTTGGGAAAGTGGCGCTGATGGCGCGCAGGTCTCGTTGGGTGGAGGAGGAAGATATGATAATCTCATTCAAACCTTAGGAGGAGAAGATACTCCTGCTATTGGGTTTGCGTTGGGAATTGAAAGGGCGGTTGATCGTTTATTGCAAAGCGGATTTCACTTGGATCAAAAAATAAATAAAGATGTTTTTCTTGTGCAATTAGGTGATATGGCGAAAAAAAAGATTCTAAGACTTTTTGACAGCTTGATAGATAATAATATTACAGTTGGTGAGTCTCTTGGACGTGGTAGTATAAAATCTCAATTAAGAGCAGCAAATAGATTAAATTCAAAGATTGCTTTAATTATTGGGCAAAAAGAGGCGATAGATAGCACTGTTATTATTAGGGATATGGAAAGTGGAATACAAGAGGTTGTTACGATGGATAATATTATAACAGAAGTGAAGAGGATGCTTAAAAAATAAAACAAAAATAAATTGCTAAATTGTTCTATTGCTAAATTGTTATGCATAGCATAGTGATTCAACAATTGCAATATGACAATATAATCTTACTGAATATGTGCTGTGTAACAGTTTAACAATTTATAAAGATTACTTCAAAAGGTTAATTGTAAAATTAGATTTAGGATGATTAAAATACATAAATTTTAAAATAATGAGTTGTATTTTCTGTAAAATCATAAATAAAGAGATTTCTGCTCAAGTTGTTTTTGAGGATGAAGATGTGATTGCGTTTAAGGATGTAAAGCCGATTGCTCCGGTGCATGTGCTTGTAATTCCTAAAAAACATATAATATCTGTCGCTGACGCGGATGACAGTGATGTTTTATTGATGGGAAAATTGATAATGGCCGCTAAAAAAATTGCCGAAGATTTGGAAATTTCGAATAAAGGATATAAGCTTCTTATAAGAGTCGGAAAAGGAGGCGGGCAGGAAGTGGATCATATCCATTTGCATCTTTTGGGAGGAGCAAAACAGCTTGTCAAATCTTAATCTTGTGTTATACTAGTTTAAGCTAGTGTTTTAATTTAAATTAAAATTTAATAGAAAGTTAGAGGTGAAAAAAAATGATAGAAGTAAAGAAAAAAGACAATGAAAGTATCGGAAGTCTTTTGAGGCGTTTTTCAAAAAAGGTTCAGCAAAGCGGACTGCTTTTGCAGGCAAGAAGTTCAAGATTTAAAGATAAAAATTTAAGCAGAACAGAGAGAAGAAAAACTGCGCTGAGAAGAAATGAGATTACAATTGAGAAAGAAAAACTTAGAAAGTTTGGAAAACTGGAAGAAGATTTTAGAACGCAATCAAGATACTAATATACGATAGGTTTGTCTGTGGTTAAAAATGAGAATATAAGAAATGAATCTAAGAGATAAAATTAAAAACGATCTCAAAGACGCAATGAAAAGTGGTGATAATATAACCCGCGATGTTTTAAGGACACTGAATTCTGATTTTAAGAATTTAGAAATAGATAGCAAAAAAGAATTAAAAGATGCGGATGTTGTAAAAATTATAAAGAAGAATTTAAAGAGTCATAAAGATTCAATTGAACAATATAGAAAAGGTAATCGTGAAGATTTAGTTATTCAAGAAGAAAATGAATTGAAGATTATAGAAAAATATATGCCAGAGCAAATGAGCGAGGAAGAAATCAGAAAAATAGTTATTGGTATTATTAACAAATCAGAAGCGGTTAGCGCTTCTGATCCCCAATCCGTGTCGGGGACAAGCTTTGGCAGAGTGATGGGAATGGTTATGAAAGAAACTGGTGGAAGTATAGACGGAAATATAATTAGCGAGATTGTAAAAATAGAATTGAGTAAAATCTGCTCCGCCAGCTGGCGGAGCAGTAGGAAGTAATTACGCAAGAGGTCTAATCAATGAAAACGAAAAAATGCTTCTAATTAAAAATTTTACCAAACAAAAGTTTGATAAAAGATATTTGAATAAAATTACTGAAAAAACTTTAGAAATTGCTAAACTTAAAAAATCAACAGAGATAAGTTTGGTAATGATTGGAGAAAAAAGAATAAGACTATTGAATAAAAAATTTAGAAGAATAGATAAAGTTACAGATGTATTATCTTTTGGAAATGAGGAGGCAGAAGCAAAATTTGTAAATCCGCCAAATGATGTTTTATACCTTGGTGAAATTTTTATTTGTCAGGTACAAGCAAAAAAGCAAGCTAAAGAGAAAAAGCATTCTGTGAAAAAGGAAATGACAATTTTACTTATACATGGAATTTTACATTTATTGGGATATGACCATAAAGGAGATTATGAAAGCTCAGAGATGAAGATTCTAGAAAAGAAGATATTGTTGGTTTTATAGATTTTGATTTGGAAATTTAGCATTAGCGTTTTTAACAAAAATTACATTGCTGTATTGTTAAATTGCTGTATTGTTATGCATAGCATGGCAATTTAACAATAGAACAATAGAATATATATGACAGTATTTAATCTCAGAAAATTTATTAAAAGTTTTTTATATGCAATCAGAGGAGTTAGGTGCGCTTTTCGGGAACAAAATTTTAAGGTACATATCGTATTTTCTATTATCGTTTTTGTTTTAATCTTATTATTTGATCCTGTAGTATTGGAGATAGCTATTTTAGTTATAATAATTACTTTTATTCTGGTGCTAGAAATTATTAATTCAATTTTTGAAAGAATTGTAGATATTTTACAGCCAAGGGTTCATCCTCATGCAAAAACAATAAAGGATATGATGGCTGCAGCGGTTTTAGTGGCATCTCTAGGGTCATTTTTTGTTGGCTTATTGATTTTTTTACCTTATTTTAAAGGTATTATATAGCATTTTTGATAGGTCTTTTTTATTTTTCAAAAATGTACTATAATATGGGACTGTTGCCAATCAACTAAAAAACTTTTTAAAATAATCTCTTCCTAAAACATCGTTTTTATGCTAAGATAAGAGTATAATCAACTCTTAACAAAGCAAAACTATGTTAAAGGAAAATAATAAA
>JAYEKL010000029.1:0-19846 GCA_034660995.1 Patescibacteria group bacterium
ATTGATTCATATAAAAAATTGGAGAAAGCGCATAAAAATAAAGAAGTAAAAGAGTTATTAAAGAAATTAGAGAGTATAAAATTATCAGAAAAAATAAATCAAATTAAAACTTCAAAGTAATAAATAAATTTTAATTAAACTAACAAAAAAACTATGGAAAAAACAGACATTTTAATTATTGGCGGTGGACCAGCTGGATTAATCACCGCGGTAACGGCGAGAAAAAATAATCCAGACAAAAAAATTACTTTATTAAGAGAGCATTCAAAGTGCGCTGTTCCTTGCGGGCTGCCGTATATTTTCAATCGGCTGGACGCCGTTGAGAAAGACACAATGCCGGATAAGGCGTACGAGGCTAACAAAATTGATTTGATTATTAAAGAAGCGACAAGCGTTGATAGTGAAAATAAAAAAGTAACATTCGGAGATAAAGAAGAAATAAATTATGATAAATTAGTTTTAGCCACTGGTTCTACTCCTTTTGTAATTCCGATTAAAGGAGTGGAAATGAATGGGGTATATCAAATTAAAAAAGATATGTCTTATTTGGAGAATTTAAGAGAAGCAATTCTTCAGGCAAAAAATATTGTTATTATTGGAGGAGGTTTTATCGGAGTGGAATTAGCGGAGGAATTAAGCGCAATGGAAGGAAAAAATATAAGCATTGTGGAAATTTTAGATCATTGTCTGATAGCTCCTTTTGATGAAGAATTTGCTATTGCTGGTGAAGAAAAAATCAAAGAAAAAGGAGTAAATCTTTATCTTAAAACGGCGGTAGAAGAAATAATGGGAGGAGATAAAGTAGAGGCGGTAAAACTTAATAATGGCGAGGAAATTTCTGCTGATTTAGTAATAATGTCAGTTGGCGCAAGGCCGAATCTTGAAATAGCTGAAGATGCAGGGATTGAAACAGTAGAAAAGGGAGGAATTTTAGTAGATGAATTTATGCGGACAAATACCTCTGATGTTTTTGCTGTTGGTGATTGCGCTGAGACGAGAGATTTTTTTACGGGAAAATCTAATTTGATAATGCTTGCTTCAGTTGCTTGCTATGAAGCAAGAATTGCTGGCGCTAATTTGTATCGTGATCAAGAAAATTTGATAAAAAACGAAGGAACTGTTGCTGCTTTTTCTACTTGTCTGCAGGGGTTGGTTCTAGCCTCTGTCGGATTGAATGAAAAAACAGCAGTCAAAGAAGATATTGAGATTGTTATTGGAACAAGCGAGGCTCCTAATCATCATCCTGGGACTTTACCTAATACAAGTTTAATCAAGATGAAACTTGTTTTTGAAAAGTCATCAAAGATATTAATTGGCGGACAGGTTTCTGGACCAGAGAACATTGCGGAGATGATAAACTTGATTACTGTCGCTGTTGTAAAAAAAATGACTGCGCAAGAACTTGCTAATTTGCAAGTTGCCACGCATCCTTTAATTACTGCTCCACCTACTGCTTATCCAATTATTAAAGCAGCAGAGATGGTTTTGTAAATTAAATTGCTGTATTGTTGTATTGTTGTATTGTTAAGAAATTATTTCTATCTAGTTCTAGTTGAAGATTGATTAAGTCTCGCGGGAACTGGTTTGTAATCAGTTTCCAGTGTTTCCCAAGTAAATAAAACTTGTTAAAGTTTTTTCTGTGTTAGAAACATAAAAAAGACAAGACAAAAGTTACTGAAATTTAGAAATAAAAGAGACTGGTTACAAGCCAGTTCTCGCCTTTAAAAGCTTAAGCTTCAAGAACCCTCAGCTAAAGCTGGGTAGAAGATTATTATTATAATTTATATGCTAAAGACCATTCTCACAATTTGGAAAAAAGAGATTAGAGACACAATTCGTGATCGGCGGACTTTGTTGGCAATGGTTGTAATGCCGATGTTTTTGATGCCTGTGTTGACTATAGGACTTTTCAAGTTTATGGATTATCAAATGGAGAAACAGGCGGAGAAAATTGTTAAGGTTTCTATTGTTGAAGAAGGAGAAGCGCCTGCTTTTGTAGAGATGATTAAAAATGAGGATAAAATTGAAATAGTGGAGTTTGTTTCGTCAGAGTCCTCTGCGAGAGACTCTGACGGGGCGAGAGTTTTATCAAAGTTCTCTACGGAAAATTCTGACTGGGCTGGTGAAACAAATAATAATATAAAAGAAGCAATTGCAGAAGGTAATCTTGATTTAGGGATTATTATTCCAGAAAATTTTCAAGAGAATATTAAAAGTCAGGAAGTTGTTGAAATTACAATTATCCAAAAATCTACTAATATGGATTCGGAGAGCGCTTTAGCAAGAATATATTTTTTAGTGGCGAGTTTTAATGATGAGCTTTTACAAGAAAGGTTTGCCGATCAGGAAATAAATCCGAAAATTCTATCAAAAGTCGTAGTTGTTCCAGAGGATGTGGCGAGTGAAAAAGAAACTGGAGGATTTATTTTAGGCTTAATGATACCTCTCTTTATTGTGATGTGGTCAATTATGGGCGGGCAGTATACGGCGATTGATGTTTCTGCTGGTGAAAAAGAACGAAAGACATTAGAGTCATTGCTTTTTGTTCCTCTCAAGAGAATAGATATTGTTCTTGGCAAATTTTTAGCAGTGAGCACAGTTTCTTTAACTTCTGTAATTATTTCCATCGGCAGTTTTTATATTGCCCTGATTTATTCTGGTGGTTTTGGTCCAATGTCAACAAATATAAAAGGACTAGATACTGAAAAAATGGCTGAGAGCGTTGTTGTTAATTTTTCCATTGATCCGCAAGCAATTTTAATTTTGCTCGTCGTTAGTTTATTTCTTGTTCTAATGTTCTCAGCGATGATTTTGTCAGTTGCTATTTTTGCCAAAAGCTTTAAAGAAGCGCAGAGTTATATCAGTCCTTCATATCTTGTTGTAATTTTGCCAGTTATTCTTGTAAATTCAATGCCTGGTTTTGAGCCAGCTCTTTGGTTTTTCGCTCTGCCCGCGGTGAATGCGACTTTACTTTTTAAGGAAATTTTAATGGGGGTTTATAATTCAGGACATATCTTATTGACTCTCAGCTCATTGATTATTTATTCTATTATCGCGATTTTTATCGCCACGAAGATTTATTCTAAAGAAGGGGTGCTGTTTCGGGATTAGAAAAATTTTTACCCAGCTTTACAGGCTGTTTAAAAAGTCAAAAATACATGGAATTTATTCCTGAACTGAATTCAGGACAAGCTCTTTAGGATTTCATAAGATTGGCTCAAATAAGCGAAACTTCATAAAATCCTAAAGGATAAATTCCACTTGTTAGACAACCTGTAAAGCCAGGTAGAATTTTTAAATAAAATTTTAAATAATTAAAACAAAAACCATGAAAGAAGAATCTTTATTAGCATCAATGCCGAAATTGATTTTGGCGATTAGTTTGATTGTTGGAATTGGGACGGTTGCAGGAGCTATGATATATTATTTGAAAATGCCGAAGAATAAAGTTGTAAATAACAATAAAATAGAACAAAAAGCAGTTCAAGATGAAACTGTTGACTGGAAAACATATCGGAATGAGAAATATGGATTTAAAGTAAAGTATCCAGCAGATTGGAAAGAAGAAAATAATAGACTATATAGTCCTGAAATGTATAACGTGCGTGAACGTGGATCATTAAGTTTCAGTTTAATGATAACATTAAATTCTTCTTTTAATTCTATTGATGAAGAACTAGAATATCAAGGAAAATGTAAGGAAAATGTTTTTCATTATACTATAAACGGTAAAGAAATTGCAGGGTATTCTAATGCATGTGATTTTTATGAAGAAAAAATAATAATAATGATTGTTGAAGATCAGATGGTAGAGGGCATAAGTTATTCTTTTTCTGATGAATCAAAAATTATAAGTCAAATCCTATCTACTTTCAAATTTATTGAAAAATAGCATAAATTAGTGTAAATCGTGAATCATAAAAGACAGTTCTTGATTAGGACAAAAGATCCTGAAACAAGTTCAGGATGATAAATACTATTTTGTAATTCCAAATAAAATTTTTAAACCATTAAAACAAAAAAAATGAAAAAAGAATCTTTATTACCGTCCCGTCAGAGTTCTCTGCGGAGAGACTCTGACGAGGCGGGAATAAAAGCGGATTTTCTCTTGAAACATCCGTTTTTTTAGTGTATAATGATATAGTAATTGATAATTGATAAATATAGAAATTTATGGTAAAAAAAGGCAAAAAAACTGCAGGTTTAAAGGATAAAAGAGAAGTTTCCGATAAAAAATCAGAATATGGCGCAAAACAAATTCAGGTTTTGGAAGGGTTGGCTCCTGTTAGGAAAAGACCGGGAATGTATATTGGCGGAACGGGGCTTGAAGGGCTTCATCATTTAATTTGGGAAGTGGTTGATAATTCAATTGACGAGGCGATGGCTGGATATTGCAATTCTATTGAAATAGAATTATTATCAGAAAACAGGGTTAGAGTTAGTGATAATGGTCGTGGAATTCCCGTAGAAAAACATGCGCAGACAAAAAAATCAACCTTAGAGACTGTCTTAACTGTTCTTCATGCTGGAGGGAAGTTTGGCGGAGAGGGATATAAAGTTTCTGGAGGTTTACATGGTGTTGGTATTAGCGTTGTTAACGCGCTTAGCAGTTGTTTGATAGCTGAAGTGAAAAGAGATGGAAAGATGTGGAGACAGGAATATAAAACTGGGAAAGCAAAAGCGAATATAAAATCTATTGGGAAAACAAAAGAAACAGGAACTCAAATCACTTTTGAACCTGACAGTGAAATATTTGCTGAGATAAAGTTTGATTGGGATAAAATAATTTCCAGAATGAGACAGCAAGCCTATCTTACAAAAGGAGTTAAAATAAAAATAATAGATTCTAGAGAAAATGACAAAAAGAGGTCATATTCATTTTTCTTTGATGGAGGAGTTATTTCTTATGTCAAACATTTAAATAGAGGAAAGGAAATAAAAAACAAAATCCCGTTTTATGTTGAAAGAGATAAAGATGATGTTTTGACAGAAATTGCAATGCAATATAATGATGGATATAAAGAACATATTTTTGCTTTTGCGAATAATATACATACTATGGATGGAGGAACTCATTTAGTTGGATTCAAGTCGGCGTTGACGAGGACTTTCAATTCATTTTCCAGAAAGAAAGGATTTTTGAAAGAAAAAGATGAAAATTTAACAGGGGACGATATAATGGAGGGATTGACTGCTGTTATAAATATTAAGCTTAAGGATCCTCAATTTGAAGGACAGACAAAGGGAAAACTTGGGAATGCTAATGTAAAATCGGTTGTAGCGAGCGTAATGGCAGCTGCCCTTGAGGAATATCTTGAAGAAAATCCAGGTGATGCTAAAGAGATTCTTAGTAAATGCATCTTAACAGCTAAGGCAAGAATGGCTGCTCGCGCCGCAAGGGATACAATTATTAGAAAAGGAGCTCTTGAAGGAATGACGCTTCCTGGAAAGCTTGCTGATTGTTCAGACAGAAAGTCTGAAAATTGTGAGATTTATATTGTTGAGGGAGACAGTGCTGGCGGAAGCGCAAAGCAGGGTCGTGATAGGTCTTTTCAAGCTATTTTGCCTTTAAGAGGAAAGATTTTAAATGTGGAGAGAGCAAGATTAGATAGAATGCTTTCTTCAAACGAAATTAAGACTCTTGTGATCGCTATGGGAACAAGTGTTGGCGAATCGTTTGATATTTCCAAGCTTCGGTATAATAGAATTATCATAATGACTGATGCTGATGTTGACGGCGCTCATATTAGAACATTGCTTTTAACTTTATTTTATAGATATTTTGAAGAACTTATTACCGAAGGACATATTTATATTGCTCAGCCACCACTTTTTAGAATTCAAGCTGGAAAGGAATTTAAATATGTTTTTACAGAGGAGGAAAAGGATGATGTTATCAAAGAGTTTAAAGCAAAACTTGATGCTAGAAAAACAAAAGGCGGAGAAGATAAACTTAAGAAAAAGGATGAAGTAGGGGTAGGGGAAGAAGAGAAAGAAGAAGGTGAAGCAAAAATGAAAGGTATAACCATTCAAAGATATAAAGGTCTGGGAGAAATGAACCCGACTCAACTTTGGGAAACGACAATGAATCCAGAAACAAGAATTATGAAAAAAGTATCAATTAAAGATGCTGAAGAAGCTGATTTAGTTTTTGATACTTTGATGGGTAATGAAGTAGAGCCGAGGAAAAAGTTTATCCAAACTCATGCTAAGAGAGTAAAAAATTTGGATATATAGAAAAGTATTGAAAGTAAAAAAATATGTTAAAAAAACAAAAAACTCAAGCGTGTTGCTTGGTTTTTGTTCAAGAGTAATATTCCTTAGTTTTGGAATTTAAAAGAATGATAGAAATCCACAGACTAGTAGAAAAATATAGGTAATATCAGAGAAAATAGCAAACTTAAGCCAATCAAACTGACAGTAACAAATTTAATTGTATTTTTTATCTTCTTCGTTTTCATATTTTATTATTATGTGAAATAAAAATTATTTATGTTTAGACTATAACATTGATTTTATATAAAGTCCATACCGTGTTTTTAGCTTCTTAGGAAATTATCTAATAATTCTAAAAAGCTAAGAAGCTACAATCTAAAAAATTAAATAGTATTATGATTATAAAAAAAAAGAAGAAAAGTTTTATAAGTAAAATATTTTCTTTTAAACTATTTGTTTTAACAGGTGTTTTGGTTGTGGTTTTTTTTGGTATAAATCTAGGAAAGGAGTATTACAGAGAACATCAAATTCAAAAAGAAATTAATTCTTTACAAAAAGAAATTGATTCTCTTGAAAAAAATAATTATAAATTTTCGCAATTAGCAGAATATTATGAAACCGATGAATATAAAGAAGTAGAAGCAAGAAAAAGGTTGAATATGAAAAAAGAAGGGGAGAAAGTTGTAATAATAAAACATTCTTCTACTGATTTAGAGAAAATTGGGGTTGGAAATGAGTTTGATAATAAGAATTTGCCGAATTATATGAAGTGGTGGAATTATTTTTTTGCAAGTAATTAGGCTCTACTGATTTTTTTATAATTCCCCTCTAGAGAGGGGGTTGGGGGTGTGTTAAAAAGCTTGTTACACACCCCTTGCCCCTCTCAAGAGGGGAATAATCGGTAAAGCCCCTAAGTAGATTGAGGTCTAAGTCAGTTTGATGAGTAGATTTTTTTCGCGGACATAGTATATCGGTATTATGCGACCTTCCCAAGGTTGAGAGACGGGTTCAACTCCCGTTGTCCGCTCTAAAATTAGAATTTGGAATAATGAATTTAGAATTTTGGAAAGAGGAATCATAAGATTTTTAAAGAATATAAACTAATAGTTAGCAGAATGATTGTGAAAAATAAAAACAACGAAAAACACCACAGTTTTTCTACTGTTTAATTAGCACTATTTCTTTTCTTTATAGCCCCAAGGCTGTTTGCCAAATCCGTGTCCGCTAGAATCAATTCTATAAACCAATCTCCCTTCACATTTTGGGCAGGATATATCAACGCTTTTTCCGCCTGTGCCAAATGGCTCTTCCCACTCATATTTACATTCTTCACATTTAAATTTTCTTTTGCCAGTCGTTAGACTGGATGTTTTTTCTCCGTTCATTTTAATAACACCTCCTTCTATTTTTATTGCTTTGCCATTAATTAGAGCATCAGCAATTTTTTTATTAGCTAGAGATAATATTCGTTGAAAAGTACTTTGAGATACCTTCATTTTTTGGGCGCACTTAGTTTGAGAAAGCTGTTTATAATTTTTAAGCCGAAGAGCTTCTAGTTCATCTATAGTTAAAACGTTCTCTTTCAAAGAAGATAAGGGAATACCTCGTGGTTTGAAATATGTTGTTTGTGGATTAAAGCTTATAAGCCGTATTTTTTTTGGTCGCATTTTTTAAACTAAATTGTTAAATTCCCCGTCCCGTCAGAGTCTCCGGTAGGGACTCTGACGAGAAAGCGGGATGAACGAGAATTGTTAAATTATTTTATTGCTACACATAATATAAAAAGGTAGGAACTTATTGTATTATTGTGCTATGCATAACAATTTAACAATAGAACAATATAGCAATCCATTCCAACTCTAGAACTAAGTTCCGCATTCACGGAACTTAGTTTCAGTTTCATTCTTACTTCTTCAGTTCATCCAATCTTCCTTTTATTTCCTTAAGGTCTGCTTCTAGCATTTCTGTTTCATCTTGCTTAGTTAATTTTGGTTGAGCTGGATATCGCCCACCAAATTTTCCCATACCAAATCCACATCCGTATCTTCTACCCATACCAGCGCCACGAAGGGCTGATGATCCTTCGCCACAGACACCTAATCCTCTTCCTGTACGAGGTCCAGCGCCAGCAGGGCCCGTTTTATCTTGTTTTGGCATAATTATCACCTTCTTTCTAGTTAATTTGTCATCCTGAATTATTTCAGGATCTTCGTTATTTTAGGTTTTAATTTATCTTATTTAAGAATATCTCGCTAAAGAGGCTTAGCCTCTACACGATTATCTTTTATTTAAAGTATTTCTTTCTATACAAAGATAAGTCGTAATAATAAAATTAGCGCAGAGAGGCTAAGCCTCTGTCTGTTCCTACTGCTAATGACTTTGTTACCTATGACCCACACTACTACTTATGAATATATACCCATAATGAATTCTTGTCAAGTTTTTAAAAATTTTAATTCCTGATTTATAGTCATAAAGCAGATAATGATGTATTATATATAATACAAGTAGCGCCACCCTAGCTCAGTCGGTAGAGCAACGCACCCGTAATGCGTAGGTCGCCAGTTCGAATCTGGCGGGTGGCTCCGAAATAACCCATAACACATAACTTAATAATATTTAAACAATTTTTCAATTTCACAATTTTTTAAAAATCTGTTATAATGATTTTATGAAAGAGACGATAGAAAAAATTAAAGATTTAAAAAAGAGGGCCCTTCTTGTGAGGGAATGTCTTTGACTTAAATAAGAAAAAAGCAGAAATTATTGGGTTGGAGGCGGAGATAAATGAGACTGGATTTTGGAATGACACAAGAAAAGCAAAGGGCGTGATGCAGAAATTAGATAGTTTAAAAGAAATTGTAAGTATTTGGGAAGATATTAAAAATAGAATAAACGATCTTGATGAAATCACAAAATTTATTGACGAGAAAAAAGATCAGGATATTTTAAAAGAGACAAAAGAAAGATTAAAAAAATTGGAGAAAGATTTTGTTAAAAATGAATTTCAGGCATTAATGAATAACAAATATGATGAGGCAAGCGCGATTATGGCAATTCACAGCGGAGCAGGAGGAGTTGACGCGCAGGACTGGTCGGAAATGTTGATGCGAATGTATTTGCGTTATTCTGAAAATCATAAATATAGAGCAGAAATCGTTCATATTTCTAAAGGAGAAGAAGCAGGAATAAAAAGTGTGACAATTATGATTACTGGCTCGTTTGCTTACGGGCATCTCAAAACAGAAGCGGGTGTACATAGGTTAGTCAGGCTTTCACCATTTAATTCTGATAATTTACGACAGACTTCATTTGCTTTAGTAGAAGTTTTGCCAGAAATTACCTCTGATGATGAAGTAAAAATCAAAGAAGAGGATCTTAAAATAGATACATTTAAATCAAGCGGAGCGGGCGGTCAGTCTGTTAATAAAACAGATTCAGCGGTGCGGATTACACATCTTCCAACAAAAACAGTTGTTGTTTGTCAAAATGAAAGAAGTCAATCACAGAACAAAGAACAAGCGATGCAGATTTTAAAATCTAAATTATATAAATTACAGGAAGAAAAAGAAGAAGCGGAAAAAAAGAAGCTGCGTGGAAATTATGCTTCAGCGGAATGGGGAAATCAGATCAGGTCGTATGTTTTGCATCCGTATAAATTAGTGAAAGACCATCGGACAGGAGTAGAGGTTTCTGATGCGGAGAAAGTTTTGGATGGGGAGATTGATAGGTTCATTGAGGCGAGGTTGAAAGGGGTAGAAAAGTTTGTAAAATAGAAAGTTCTATTTTAATCAATTTAAAATGTAAATGTGAATTATCAAGATGAAAACAAAATTTATGAGGGCTATATTGTAGAGAAGAAAAATGATAGCTTCGTTGTTTTTAAAAATAATAAAAGAGTGCCCATTTTTGTGGGGTTATGTGCGATCCTAATAATTTTTGGATTAGTTCTTTTTTATGTGCAATTGATGGATTTGATGGGGCTTGTTATTATACTATTTATTGCTGGAATGTTTATTTTTATTGGATTAAGAAATAGAAAAAATGTCTCAGTAATGCATATTAATAATAATTCTGTATCATTTCCAATTTATAGTGATTATCTGATAAAAATAGAAAGCATAAAAAATATTGAAGTAAAAATTGAGACAAAGTTTAATTTTAATTTGCTTGGTTTGTTTGTGTCTTATCCATATAGAATTATATTTAATCTAAATGACGGATCTTCAATTGATACTGAAATTAATTTTGGTTTTGAGAAGAACGCAAGAAATTTTTTAGAATTCTTAAAGGAAATTTTAAGGTTGAGAAATGTAGAAACTAAACAGAATTATAATTTTACAGAGAAAGTTTCCAGAAAAACAGCCACTATTTGTTTATTAATTGGGTTGGTGTTAATTGGTGTTAATTATTTTATTTTAGTATTTATGGGTTATGTAGTTTTGTGGCTTATTATTTCGATGCCTGTGACTATTTTTCTTGGTATTTTGGGAATAATAAATCCAAAAACGATAAAATTTAAAAACTCAAACTCAAATTATGAGTCAAGTAATGCTATTACGCTTGTGGTAAGTATTATTGGAGCGGTAGTAGGATTAGCAATTTATTATTTCCTTATTTATTAACATAAATGTTAAATTAATTATTAGAAACTAACTTTAAACATTAGAGAAGAGGGTAGAAAAGTTTGTAGAGTTATAAAGTTTTATTTCAATTGATTTTTAAAATATGTATGATATAGAAAAATGTCAGAAAATAAAGATTGATCAAGGATTTTTTTATCTTGGTCCTTCTAATAAAGAAAGAAGTGTGGGTTATTTAGAATTAAATTCAAAAACATCTTTAGCATTGCACAATAGAACCACTGGAATTGAAAAATTAACACAGGTAAAAGGAAGTTGCAGTATGATAATATATGATTCAGCGGAATGGGGAAATCAGATTAGATCTTATGTTTTACATCCGTATAAATTAGTAAAAGACCATCGGACCGGATTTGAAACGGTTGACGCGGAGAAAGTTTTGGATGGGGAGATTGATAGGTTCATTGAGGCGAGGTTGAAAGGGGTAGAAAAGTTTGTAAAATAGAAAGTTTGTAAAGTAGAAAGTTTTTTTAAATATCATGTCAAAAAAGATAATCAAACAATTTTTGAAACCAGGGAAGAAAAAATTGTTTTGTTTGTTCTAGTATTTATTGCGGTAGAAACTATTTTATGGCTTATGACTAAATTTTGTGCTTATGGTTGTCCGATGCCACCATTTCCATGTCAATCTCATTGTTTATTAGATTCAAAAAACTTTTTATCTGTGACTATAATTAATATATTTGTTTCATATCTAATATCCTGTCTATTACAACAAACAAGAAAATAAAGTGTATAAAATAATACCGTCTCGTCAGAGTCTCCGATAGGGACTCTGACGGAAAATGGGACAAACGAGATTTACATCAGGAAAAGGCAAGGAAGTTTTATTGACATTATAATTATGAATGGAAAATTGAGAAAATATTTTTTTAATATATACTGGAAAAAAAATTTATTATTTATTCCTCTTTTTATAAATTTTGATTTTTTACCCGTAAGTTATCCAGGTATTAATTGTCTTGGTTTTCCTTTTCAATATTATTGTAATCCATCATCTATTCTTTTGGGATCATCCTATTTTTCTATTCCAATGTTTGTTGTTAATGTTTTATTTTGGTATGCAGTAGCGGGATTATTAATAGAAGGAGTGGAGGGATTAAAAAAGATAAATAAAAAAACTACTGTGTTAAATTATATTACATTAGTTATTGCGTTAATTTTTTTAGCTGGTTGGAGTTTTGTGTTTAAATCTCAAGCAGTTGTGTAACAAATAGCATTGATAGAAATATTTTTGTGATAATAAATTTAGTTAAAAAATTAATTTAAATATATGACAAAAGAAAAAAAAGTGACAAAAACAACAAAAAAGAAAGTTGAGAAGGAGGTAAAAAAGAATCTTCCCAAAGATCCTTTTTACACAAATTCATCTCAGTTACCAGTAGGGTGTACTGATGATTTATTTGAGGCGGTAAATCTTCAAGAGGGTTTACAAACTAAATATACTGGTGGAACTGTAATGCACGCGTTTTTAGGAGAAAGACTTCCGAGTGGGAAAGAAGCGAAAATGCTTGTGAAAAAGATTTTTGAAAAATCTAAAATGCCATATATCTCGCTGACTCCGACTTTTAGTGTTTGTCCAAATCATGGATATTTGGCTGGTGAACATTTTACTTGTCCAAAATGTTTAATAGATCAGCCATGTGAGGTTTATTCTAGAGTTGTCGGGTATCTAAGGCCAGTTCAACAGTGGAATAATGGAAAGGTTTCAGAATATGAAAAAAGAAAAGTGTTTAAAACACAAAAATAGGTAGTTTTAACATGCTGGTTATGTTAGCATTTTAGTATTGACTTAATGTTGTAACGTTTTTGTAGTTTACTAGTTTTTTAACTTTTTAACAAGTTATCTTTTTCACTTGTTAAAATGTTAATGTGTTGTTATGTTAATATATTAATATAATTTAGATGATTTCCTTTAAAAAGGTTTCAAAAATATATAATGAGGATGGTTTTGCTTTAAAAGACATAAACTTTGAAATAAAAAAAGGTGAGTTTGTTTCAATTGTCGGACAAAGCGGAGCTGGAAAGTCAACTTTATTGAAGCTGATTTTTGCTGAAGAAAAACCAACACAAGGTAATGTTTCAATAAAGGGTAGAGATATAAGTAAAATAAAAAAAGGAAAACTTCCTATTCTTAGAAGGCATATAGGTGTTGTGTTTCAGGATTTCAAATTATTGAGTAGAAAAACTGTTTTTGAAAACGTTGCTTTCGCAATGGAGGTTTCTGGAAAATCAGATATTGAGATTAAAGAGGATGTTCCGCAAGTTTTAGAGATTGTTGGACTTACCAATAAAACCGATAGTTATGTCAATGAACTTTCTGGTGGTGAAAAACAAAGAGTTTCAATTGCTCGCGCTTTAGTACATCGACCTGATATAATAATCGCTGATGAACCGACCGGAAATTTGGATATTATTAATACATGGGATATTATTCAACTTCTTATGAAAATAAATCAATATGGGACAACAGTTGTTTTGGCGACTCATAATAGAGAAATAGTAAACTTAATTAATAAAAGAGTTATTACTATAGATAGAGGTAAAATATCCAGAGACCAAATGGAAAAAGGTAAATATTTAATATAGGTAAATGCGTTAACTTTTAAAATGTTAAAATGAATTTAAATGTTTATAAATAAAACAAGAAGAATTACGATTTCTGCGTTAAAAGATTTGTCTAGAAATCTATGGTTAAATATGGCAACTGTTATCATAATTGTTATAGCTCTTTTTACTATAACGATGATGTTTGCTATTGACGCAGTCGGGAATCACGCTCTTGTCACGTTGCAAGAAAAAATAGACATTTCAATTCAGTTTAAGGATGATGCTGATGAAGTTAAAATATTAGAGCTTAAAAAAGATTTAGAAAATTTAGAAGAGATAAAAGCGGTTGAGTACATATCTAAAGAACAAGCCCTAATAGATTTTAAGGAAACTCACAAAGATAATGAATATATAAACCAGTCAATAGAAGAGTTGGGGGAGAATCCGTTATTTGCCGTTTTGAATGTGAAGGCAAGTGATATAAGCAAATATGATTTTATTAATGACTATGTGATTGGTAATGACAATTACAAAGGTATTATAGAAAAAGTAAACTACAAAGAAAATGAAAAGGCGATAGATAATCTTTCTAAGATTTTGGCGACTATACAGGACGGTATTGCTGGACTAACCATTCTTTTTGTTTTTATAAGTATTTTAACTGCGTTCAATACAATTCGTTTAGCTATGTATGCCCATAAAGTAGAAATTGAGATTATGCGTTTGGTTGGAGCTAGTAATTGGTATATTAGAATGCCATTTATTATCCAAGGAGCTATTCTAGGATCATTGGGGTGTATTATAACTCTTGCCATTATTTCTCCGGTTGCTGTTTATATTTCTCCAAGAATTATACAATTTCTTCCTGGTTTTGATCTTTATATGTACTTTATGAATAATTTTTTGAGTATTACATTGATGTTAGCTCTGATTGGAGTCGGTGTAGGAGTATTTAGTAGTCTTATTGCCATTAGAAGATACTTGAGAGTCTAATCATTCTAACACTCTAACAAGTTTTTTACTTGTGTTTTTTAATCTCTTCCGGGTATAATTCCCCGCCCCTTGGGGCGTATCTTTATAATTCTAACAAAGATACCCCGTCTGCTTGCGGCGGGGGAGTTTCATTGTCTTATATAGGAGGGTCTGCTGATTTTCTTATAATTCTCTTAAGTATTAAGTATATAGTATTCCTCCCAAGGCGGACAAGTAAGTATTAAGCATCCCACTTAATATTCTTCGACCTTGTGGAGAAGCTTGTTCGCGCAAAACCTTATTTCACGCAATAGTTCTCCATAAAGTTGAACAATATAATAAGTAGTAGACTGTACATGTTAAAATGTTAATATGACTTTTTTAATAATGTTGATTAATTCTGCTTTACATGTTATAAGTCAGTGAATTGTTATTTATTCGGAGATCGTCTAACGGTAGGACGGCAGGTTCTGGTCCTGCTAATCGGGGTTCGAGTCCCTGTCTCCGAACAAAAATGAAAATATGCCCATATGGGTATATTTTCATTTTTGTTTGCGGGATGTTGGATTTGAACCTCTTTCCGTTTCGGTACCGAGGTGCTTCGAGTCCCTGTCTCCGAACAAATCAAAAAATAATTTCTTATTTAAAAAGTTATTTTTATATTTCAAGAGAGAGGCAAAATCTTTTTGAGGTATTGACAATTTGTTATATTTATGTATAGATGGTTATATACGAGCAAGAAGGTAATAATAATGAAATCAGAAACTACTTATCTTGAAAAAGAATATCTTAGAAAAATAACTGAGATATGGGAGGAAGGAGAGTTGGCAATTTCCAATAAGATAAAAGCTTCGATGAAAGTCATCGATAGCATTGATAATATAAAATTGTCAAAAAAAGTTCCATCTAATTTGGTGGAATGCGCAAAGACAACCCTGAAGTCTACTTTGCTTCAGGAAATTGGAGAGAATACCAAAAGAGCGATTTTGGGTCCTGTCATCCCTACCAAAACTTTGGCCCAGAGAATTCTTTGGAGATTGCGAAATTGAATAGACAAGGGATGATATTAGATCAAGCTAATTGAGATCAATACATCCTTTTATTTTTTTATATTATATAATATAAAGTTTGAATATGCGTACTTTTAGTTTAAAAAAATATATGGGTATTGATTTTGTTTGGAATATCCCTCATTCCTTGTTTTAAATAAGGTAAACAATTAGTTTTTTTACATTTTAGTTTTTTTTAGTTTTTTTACTTGACAAAATCTGGAACTTGATATATATTGTGAAAGTCTAAACACTTTATGTTTAGAAATAAAGATGAAAGAGGCAGATAAAATGAGTAAGAAAAGTATTTTTTGGATGAATAAGAAAAATCTTTCTGAGGAAGCTATTGAAGAATTAGAAAAGATTTTTGGAGAAATTAGTCTACATCAGTTAAGTGATCTCAAAAATCTCTTAACACAGACTGTGATGTTTGACTTAGCTGATATTATTGCTTTTCAGTTAGGTTCTTTGCCACCTGAATTGCAAGAAGAATGTCTCAAAAGGACACATATCACATATGAAATCGATGAAAACTTTGATTTTAAAAGATGGCAATTATGAAAATGATCAATTGTTCTGGAGTTGTGTGTATGATTTAGAACATGCATCTCCAGATTTTTTTAAGTCAGTAATAATTTTATAGATTTAGAAAAGATTTTTGATTAAAAACGTTCCAATATCGTTCCATAATCCGAACCAACCCCTCTTTTTTCAAAGAACTTGGCATTAATCCTATAAGCAATAGGATTAGACGCACTGGTTACACTATTTAGTATAACAGCACATTGTATCATAAATTCATCAACTCCTATGCAATTAGTTTTTTTTACAGGTTTTTTTACGGGGTTGACAGGAAATAAAATTTATGCTAGTTTATATAGGTAAGCTGTGCGTTATAAAGTAGAACATAAGTCGAATTCTGCAATGCGTTAAGTCTTGCATTTAATTCGTTTTTTATATATTCTCTTATGAATGGTAAAATAAAGAAACTTACGGACAAGGGATTTGGATTTATCACACAATTTGATGATAATGGCCAAGCAATTGAGGGGAAAGACTTGTTCTTTCACTCAAATGAACTTGTCGGTGTTACTTTTGATGAACTTAGAGAAGGTGATGAACTTACATTTGAGGTAACTGAATCTCCAAAAGGTCTAAATGCAACAAAAGTTTCTAGAGCATAAGATATTTCTTATCTCAAGAATAATAAAAACCGCAAATTATATTTGCGGTTTTTATATTTGGTGTTTAGTTTGTCATAATTTAGTTATTTTGCTAAAATAAAGATAAATAAGACAATAAAAAAATAAAAATGAAAACAAAAAAAAGTTTAGAATTAATATTGTATTTGTTTGTAGTGTTATTTGTATTTTTTGTGTTATCATTTTTTATCTGTCATCCAGCGTCTTCTTTGTTTGGTCTGGCGTTAAGTGCGTTCATAATAAATATTCTGTGTGTTCTTTTTGCGATGCTTTTTTGGTTTATCTCTCCTATCGGTGTTTTATTTTTTCTTGGCATAAAATTATCTTTTGACGAAAAGACTTCTACTGTAAGAAGAAATTTTGCTGTACTATTGCAGTTTCTCTCATTTTTGTCATGGTCTTCTCTAATGTTTATCTTAATGGTTGTCTATATTGATTCTGTTTCGTATAAAATTTTGAACTTAGGAAGTGATATTTTAAATCTAGCAATTAAATCCGGATTTGGATTCGTGATTTTTATGTTTATTTTAATAGTTGCAGAGAAGAGGATGATTTCATTTCAAAAATATGACTCAAAAAGGAAAAATAATAAAAACTTTAATAATAGCAATGAAACAAGAAGAAAAGGAAAAAGAGAAAAAGAAGAGAGCATTAAAATAGCAGGAATTGAAATTGGAGGAATAAAACGAAAAGTTAAACATAAACTCAAAGAAGATTTAAAAAAAATTGTTAACAAAGAGATAGACAGAAGGTTGTAATAAACTAAATTGTTCTATTGTCAAATTGTTAGACAATTTATTGATAAGAATTGTCATTCTGATCCGCCAGCTGGCGGATCAGAATGACGCACTTAATTTTTAACACAAACAATATGGCGATATTAAAGAGTTTTCAAAATTTACTTGAAAAAAATAATATTAAATATGAAATTATAGATCATAAGACTGTTTATACTGCCTTTGATAATGCTGAAACACAGCATCTAAAACCGCAAGAAGTTGTTAAAACTTTAGTAATGAAAATAGATGCAAAAAAATATGTTTTAGCCTTAATTCCTGCTAATAAAAATTTGGATAAGAAAAAGTTTTTAAAAGAGATAAATAAATGGCTTAAGAAAGAGGAAGAGAAAGTAGTTAAGTCTGTTGAATTTGCCAAAGAAGCTTGGATGAAAAAAAATGTAAAAGGCAAGATTGGGGCAACCGTACCGATTGGTTCTTTATCTAAGATGGCGACTTTTATTGATAGAAGTTTGTTGAAAAATAAAAATTTGATTATTAATACAGGAGATTACAAAAAATCCGTAAAGTTAACAACTAAGAAATTTTTAGGATTAGAAGAAATGATTGCAGGGAGTTTTTCGGAAGCAAAGAAAAAAGCAAAATCCAAGAAAAAGAGATAAGATTAATTTTCAAAGAGTCAATTTTTTTTATTGAATTTAACTGAGATAAAAATAGTTATAATTTCAAATACCAAAGTTTAAATATCAAACCAATGACAAATATCAAAATTCAAAAGCTTTTTGGCATTTTGATTTTTGGTTTGATTTGGAATAATTTGAGTTTTGAAATTTGGATTTAAAAGAAAGTATGTCATATATTGTCAAAGCGAGTCATTATCAAAGTCAGGAAAAAATATTTGAAGGTCCATTGGATTTGCTTTTGGAGTTGATTGAAAAAGAAAAGCTAGACATTACAGAGGTTTCTTTGGCTCAAGTCGCCAATCAATTTTTAGAATATTTGGAAACAACTCAAGGAATAAGTCCAGAAAATCTAGCTGATTTTTTGTTAATTGGAGGAAAATTAATTCTTATAAAGTCAAAAGTAATTCTTCCAATGTTAGAGTTAGAAAAAGAAGAGGAAGAAGATATAGAAGAATTAAAAGCAAGACTTAGAGAGTATCAAAGATTTAAAGAGATTTCAAAGGAAATAAAAGCTTTGGCAGTCAGAAAGGAAATGTTTTTTTCAAAGCAAAGTTATTCTGGAATGCGAACGGTGTTTTGTCCGCCCAAAAATGTTATAGCGTTTGATTTAAAGGAAGCATTGGAGAATGTTTTGAATAAATTGCCTAAGGTTGAAAATCTTGCGAAACGAACTATAAAAGATGTAGTTTCTATGAAGGATAAAATTAAGTATATAAAGGAAAGTCTTACCAGGAGAATGGAAATGACTTTTACGGAAGCTGCTAGTGATACTAAAAACAAAATTGAAGTAATTATAACTTTTCTTGCTATACTTGAACTTGTAAGAAAAAGTACGGTTACTATAGAACAAAATGATATGTTTGGGGAAATAAAGATAAAGAAATCGTCTTAATTATATTACATTTTATTTACTTTAAGTAATAGAAAAATAGAAGAGATTAAAGATAAAATTGCTCTATTGCTCTATTGCTAAATTGTTAGAATCTAAATAAATATAGCAATACAGCAATAAAATAACATAACGATATATAACATGAAAATTGAATCAATTATTGAAAGTTTACTTTTTATTTCTGGTGAACCAATGAACTTTAAAAGACTGGTAAAAATAACCTCATTTAAAGAAAAAGATATTAAATCATCAGCGGATAAACTTGCTAAGAGATATAGCGAGCAATGCAATGGGCTTAGGATAATTATAAAAGATACTAAAGTTCAAATGGTTACTGCTGCTGAAAATAGTGAATTTATTGAAAAGTTTTTGAAAGCTGATATAGAAGGCGAATTAAGCAGGGCTGCGCTTGAAGTTCTTTCTGTTGTGGCTTACAGAGGTCCTATTGCAAGATCAGAAATAGAAGAGATAAGAGGGGTTAATTGTAGTTTTACATTGCGTCATTTGATGATTAGAGGGCTTGTTGAAAGAATAAATAATCCTAAAGACGCAAGAGCTTATTTATATAAAATATCATTTGATTTTCTTAAAAAATTAGGTGTAGAAAAAGTTGAAGATTTGCCAAAATTTGAAGAATTGAGAAAGAAAGAATTGCTTCAAAAGGTTGATGAGACGGAGAGTAGTGGCAATGATGATTCTAAAAAAGAAAATAAGAAGGTAGTTGAAAATAATTAGTTATTTCTATAAAATATTAAATTTCACTAATATTGTTCAACTTTATGGAGAACGTTCTGTTGGCTCCATAGTCTCTTTAGAGCTGTGGAGCCTAAATGCAAGATTTTTTTTTAAATCTCTTTTCATAAAGTTTGAAATCACAATAGGCTCCACAGCCCTATCGGGAC
>JAYEKL010000030.1:0-3927 GCA_034660995.1 Patescibacteria group bacterium
GATTGTATCTGAATGAGATAAAAAGAGCAAAATATAATGATTATTAACAGAAAGTTAACAAGATTTAACTTTACTTAAGTTAAATGCTGTTAATTTTTTGGTAAAATGGAGTTTGGCAACAGAGCCAATATAGACGATGAATTATGAATTATGAATTACAGTTTTAGGATTGTCATTCGTTATTCATAATTCGTTATTCATAATTCAATTATTATGTCAAGAGGGGATATTTTAATAGGAATAGATATCGGGGCTAGTGTTGTTCGTACTGTTATTTCTCAAAAACAGGGAGAAGAACTGAAGCCTTTGATTTTAGGAGTCGGAATAGCTCCTTCGTTTGGAATTAATAATGGAGTTGTTGTTGATATTGAGGAAACTATTAATGCGATAACTAAATCAAAAGAAGTAGCGGAAAGAACAGCTGGAATTCCAGTTGAACATGCGCTTATAAGTATAAATGGAAATCATATTAATTCTCAATTCTCTAAAGGAGTTGTTGCTGTTTCAAGAGCAGATGGAGAAATAAGTGAGGATGATGTGAGTAGGGTTATTATTGCTTCACAAGCAATATCAATGCCAAATAATAAAGAAATAATTGATGTGATTCCGTGCAGTTATATGATTGACGGACAAGATCAAATAAAAGACCCAGTGGGGATGAGTGGAGTGCGGCTAGAGGTAAATGCTTTGGTAATTGAAGGATCAGTTCCATTTATAAAAAATTTACACAAGTGTGTACAACGTTGTGGAATTGATATTGATGATTTGATATTTTCTCCTATTGCTGCCGCAAAAGCAGTTTTATTAAAACGTCAAAGAGAACTAGGAGTAATTGTGGTTGATATTGGGAAAAGTATAACTGGAATTTCTGTTTTTGAAGATGGGAGTATAATACATTCAACTATTATACCAATTGGAGCAGGCCATATAACAAATGATATTGCCATTGGACTAAGAACTTCAATTGATGTTGCTGAAAGAATAAAACTTGAATATGGGACTGTACTTTCTTCGGAAATAAACAAAAAAGATAAAATAGATCTTTCTCAGATTGATAAAAACGAAGAAGGGACTTTTACTAGAAGGTATATTTCAGAAATTATTGAGGCAAGAGTTGAGGAGATACTTATAATGGTAGATAAAGAACTTAAAAAGATTGACAGAAGTGGTATGCTTCCAGCGGGAGCTGTTATAACTGGTGGTGGCGCTAAAATGCCTGGAATTGTTACTATGACAAGAGAAGTTCTTAGATTGCCAGCACAAATTGGTTTTCCTATTGAATTAAATGGAATAATTGATAGGGTTGATGATCCTTCGTTTGCTACTGTAATGGGACTTATTATGTGGGAGGCTGATGAAAATGGAGCTTTTTCTTCTTCTGGTAGAAGATTTAAATTGCCATCATTGGGTGGAGTTGGACAAAAAATACGAAAGGTTTTCAAGACTTTTTTGCCGTAAGGAAAAGGTAGTTAGTAGTGAGTATTAAGTATCAAGCATTTTTTAAATTAGTTTTATTTACTGAGAATATTATTATGAAGAAAATATCAAAACAAGAAAAAAAATATACTGATAATAATATGTCGGTTGTTTTAGAAAGAATAGAGAGTCAATTTAAAATTTTTGGTGAATCACAGAGTTTGTTGATTGATAATGTAAATAATTTCAAAAAAGATGTAAAGAATCAATTTATGGCTTTTGGCGAAGCACAAGATTTATTATCTAATAAAGTAGATAATATTGAAGTAAAAGTTGATAAAATAGATGAAAGATTAATCAGGATTGAAGATGATGTTGTTGAAATAAAGCACAAACTTTCAGAGAAAGTTGATTTAAAAGATTTTCAGAAACTTGAAATGAGGCTAATAAAATTAGAAAAAATTGTTTTTGAAAAAGTATGAATGGTTTTTTAAATCAATTAACAAACTCGTATGAATAAAAAACTTTTAATAGTTATAATTATAGTGGCAATACTTGTGATTGTTATAGCTATCTTCCGATTTAAAAATGTCAACTTTAACGATCCGATAGAATTTTTAACATCTTTAGTAAATAATACTCAACAAATTCCTAAGGAGTTTGATACGGTCGTTGGCGCTAATAATCAATTTGCCTTTGATCTCTATTCTGAATATAAATCAGAAAAAGGCAATATTTTCTTTTCTCCTTACAGTATTTCTACGGCTTTGACAATGACTTATGAAGGAGCGAAAGGAAAAACAGCGGAAGAAATGCAAGCAGTGCTTCGTATTCCAAAAAATGATGAATTAAGAAGGTCGGGCTTTGCGGAAATATATAATCAAATAAATCAAGAGAATAAAGAATATAAATTATCCACGGCAAATGCTTTGTGGGCGCAAAAAGATTATCAATTTTTGAAAGAATACATAAACAATGTTGAAAAATATTACGGTGGCAAAACGACCAATCTTGATTTTATCAGGGAAACGGAAAAATCGCGCGTTATAATAAATGACTGGGTTGAAGATCAGACAAATGATAAAATCAAAAATTTAATTTCAAGAGGAACTGTTAATATTTCGACAAGATTAGTTCTCACTAATGCGATATATTTTAAAGGAACTTGGGTTTTGCAATTTGATAAAAAAGATACCAAAGATGAGAATTTTAAAACGGACTCAGGACAAACTGTAAAAGTCCCAATGATGAAATTGATTAGTGATGACGCAGAATTTAATTATGCTATGGCAGATAAAGTCCAAATTCTTGAATTGCCATATGACGGTGAGGATTTATCAATGTTACTTATTCTTCCGGAAGAAGATAATTTGAAAAGATTGGAAAAATTAATTAGCGCAAAAAAGTTGTCTGAATGGAGAGGCGCTTTTGAAAAACAAAGAGTTGATATTTATATTCCAAAATTCAAGTTTGAAACGAAATATTTTATGGTTGAAACTTTAAAGGAAATGGGAATGTCTGATGCATTTGTACGTGGTCATGCTGATTTTTCAGGAATGGACGGAACAAGAGATCTTTATATTAGTGATGTAATTCATCAAGCATTTGTTGAAGTGAACGAAGAAGGAACCGAAGCAGCAGCAGCAACAACGGCTGTTATTTTGAGCACTTGGGGTGCCAAAAGAGAATCTGCGATTCCAGTATTTCGCGCAGATCATCCATTTATATTTATAATTCAACAAAGAGAAACGGGAAATATTTTGTTTATGGGAAGAGTTAGTAATCCAAATGAATAAATTTATTCTGATTTGCTTAAATCTTCAAAAAAAGTTATTATGTCAGTATGACAATTTAGTGATGTAGCCATACAATAATATAACAATATAATTTTAAAATATATGAAAGAAATTAAACCAGAATTTGAAACATTCGCCAGAATTAAAGTGGTCGGTGTTGGAGGAAGTGGCAATCATGTTGTAACCAGAATGATTGATGCTGGATTAAGCGGTGTTGAATTTATTGGTATTAATACAGATTCTCAAGATCTTCATCATTGCAAGTCTTCAGAAAAAATTCATATTGGAAAAAATTTAACAAGAGGACTTGGCGCTGGAATGAGTTCTGATATAGGAAGACAAGCAGCTGAAGAAAATAAAGATGAGATTCAAGATGTTTTAAAGAATACAGATATGGTTTTTATAACTTGTGGACTTGGAGGAGGAACTGGAACTGGTGCTGCGCCAATTATTGCTGAGGCTGCCAGGGAGGCGGGAGCGCTTACTGTCGCAATTGTAACTAGGCCATTTGCGTTTGAAGGAATTCAAAGAAAAAGAATTGCCGAGGAAGGATTGGAAAATTTAACAAATCAAGTTGATACAATTATAACCATTCCTAACGATAAGATTCTTCAAGTAATAGATAAAAAAACTCCGTTATTGGAGTCGTTTAAAATCGCAGATGATATATTAAGACAGGGTGTGCAAGGTATTTCTGATCTAATAACTATTCCTG
>JAYEKL010000031.1:0-3908 GCA_034660995.1 Patescibacteria group bacterium
AACTTACTGGTAAAATTGATTCGAAAGTATCTATTGAAGTTAAAGATAACCTTGTTTTAGTGTCTGTAAAAAATGATACAAAAAAGTATTATGCCGTTTGGGGACTTTCTAGAGTGTTAATTGCGAATATGATTGAAGGGACGCAAAAAGGATTTGAGAAAAAGCTTGAGATACAAGGAATTGGATATAAAGTAATTCAAAAAGGAAATAACTTAGAACTTAGCCTTGGTTTTTCGCATGTAATAGAATTTAAGGCTCCAGAGGGAATAGAATTTAATGTTGAAAAAAATATCATTACTATATCTGGAATAAACAAGCAGCTTGTGGGACAAGTCGCTGCTGACATAAGAAGTAAAAAGAAACCAGAACCGTACAAAGGGAAGGGGATAAGATATTTAGGAGAACAAGTAAGAAGAAAAGTCGGAAAGAAGGTTGCTGGAACGGGAGAATAGACTAAATTGCAAGATGATTTAATAATATGACTATTTAATAAATATGAAAAATAAAGAAATAGCGAAAAAACAAGCTAAAACAAGAAGGCATAAGAGAGTTCGTTCTAAAATAACTGGAACGGCAGCTATTCCTCGTTTAAATTTATTTAGAAGCAACAAAGGATTATTTGTCCAATTGATTAATGATGATTTGGGAATTACTATTGCGAGTGTAAGCGAGAAAGAGGTTAAAGGAAAGAATGTTAAAATTGATATTGCGAAAGAAGTTGGAAAGTTAATTGCAAAAAAAGCTCAAGAAAAAAATATAGACAAAGTTGTTTTTGATAAAGGTGGATATAAATATCATGGCAGAATAAAGGCAGTAGCCGAAGGTGCTCGTGAAGAAGGATTAAAATTTTAATCAACAAATTATTATATTGTTATATGAACAAAAAAGAAGATTCTACAAATACAAAGGCTCCATTTAAAAAAAGGTCATTTAAAAGGAAGAAAAGAGAAAAACCTGAATTTGATCAGAAAGTTATTGATGTCGCGCGTGTAACGCGTGTTGTTAAAGGTGGTAAAAGATTTAGCTTTAGAACTGTTGTCATTATTGGAGATAGAAAGAGTAGAGTAGGAGTTGGTGTGTCTAAGGGTAAAGATATGAGAATTGCGACTGAAAAATCTTATGCTGATGCAAAGAAAAATATGATAACACTTGATTTTACTGGAAATACAATTCCATATCGGGTTGATCAAAAATTAGGTAGCGCTAAAATTCTTTTGAAACCAGCTACAAAAGGTAATGGTATTGTTGCTGGTGGCGCAGTTAGAACTGTTGTTTCTTTGGCAGGTATTAAAGATATTTCTGCTAAAATGCTTGGTGCTAAAAGTAAGCTGAATAATGCTAGGGCGACAGTAGAAGCTTTAAAACAGTTTTCTGTAAAGAAAACAAGAGAGATTGTACTGAAAGCAGAAGAAGATTCAATAAAGAAAACGGATGAAACTAAAGAGGTAGAAAAAAAAGATGATGTTAAAAAAACAGAAAAGAACAAAAAAGATGAAAAAGTAGGCGATAAAAAATAAATTGTTATATTATTATGTGTAGTATAATAGTTGTGGTACAATAATTGATGTATAAATTAATTTATATTATTGTGCTATGCATAACAATTTAACAATATAACAATTTAACAATATAATTCTATGCAATTACATCAATTAAAACCGAGTAAGAAAAAAGTAAGAAAAAGGGTTGGTCGTGGAGGACCTCATGGAACTACTGCTACTCGTGGAACGAAAGGACAAAAAGCAAGGTCTGGCGGAGGCAAGGGAAAAAGTTTTGAAGGAACTAAAACTCCTCTTTTTAGGAGAACCCCAAAATTAAGAGGATTTAAAAGTATTTATGATAAAAATAATGTAGTTAATGTATCTACCTTAGAAAGAAATTTTCAAGACGGAGATATTATAAGCGCTAGAATTTTATTAAAAAAGGGATTAGTAAGTAAAATAAAACCGAAAGTTAAAATTCTTGGCAGTGGAGATTTGACTAAAAAAATTATTGTTGAAGAATGTTTAATATCTAAAAGTGCCGAGGAAAAAATTAAAAAGGCTGGCGGAGAAATTAGGTTGATATAAAGGTAAATTTTTTTATTGTTATATTGTTCTATTGCTAAATTGTTATGCATAGCATGACAAACAATGTAACAATGTAACAATGTAACAATATAATTCTATGTTTAAAAAACTAGTTCGTGTTTTTAAAGACAAAGAGCTTCGAAATAAGATAATATATGTAGTTGCGTTACTTATTGTTTTTCGTTTAGCAGCTCATATTCCAATTCCAATAGTTGATGCTGAGAGATTAAATGATTTTTTTAAGAGCAATCAGCTACTTGGTCTTTTAAGCGCGTTTACTGGTGGAGGAATGGAAAATTTTTCATTGGTGATGCTTGGAGTTGGTCCTTATATTACTGCCTCTATTATAATGCAACTTTTAACGATGATATTTCCACAAATAAAGGAAATGTATCAGGAATCTGGAGAACAGGGACGGCAAAAATTTAATCAGTATACAAGATACGCTACTGTTCCTTTGGCAATGCTTCAGGGTTTTGCGATGATCACTCTTCTAAAGAGTCAAGGAATTATTGGTAATATTAGTAGTTTTGACATGGTTATTGCTATTTCTTTGATTACTGCTGGAACTATATTTTTAATGTGGTTAGGAGAGCTTATTTCAGAAAAGAAAATTGGAAATGGCATCTCGTTAATTATTTTTGCTGGTATTGTTTCTGGAATTCCTATGGCAGTGAGTCAAACTTTAGTCACTATGACTCCAGAAAAATATCCTGGTATAGTAAGTTTGTTGATTATGTCTGTTGCTGTGGTTTTGGGAGTCGTGATTATTTCAGAAGCGCAAAGAAATATTCCAGTTTCTTATGCAAGGCGTATTAGAGGAAGTAAAACTTCTGGCGGAGTTTCTACTTTTTTACCACTTAAAGTTAATTCTGCAGGAATGATACCACTTATTTTTGCTATGTCTATGATGCTTTTTCCTGGAATTGTAGCATCTTTTTTTATTGGACATTCAAATGAGACTGTTAACAGTATAGCTGTTTATACAAGTAATATTTTTCAGCCAGGAAACTTAGTTTATGGAATTCTATATTTCATTATGGTTTTCTTGTTTACATATTTTTATACTTCAATTGTTTTTGATCCGAAAAATGTTGCAGAAAATCTTCAAAAGCATGGTGGATTTGTTCCAGGAATAAGACCAGGAACGAATACTGCCGAATTTCTTGGAAAAGTTCTCAATAGGATAACTTTTCTTGGAGCTACTTTTCTTGGTTTAATTGCAGTAGTTCCGTTTATAGCGCAAGGATTAACTAATGTAACAACTTTAGCTGTTGGCGGAGCTTCTGTTTTGATTGTTGTAGGTGTTGTTCTTGAGTCAATCAGACAAATTGATTCTCAATTGACGATGAGAGATTATGACGAATTATAAATTAAAATTTTCTACCCAGCTTTAGCTGAGGGTCTGTGATGCTTTAGCATCGTAAGTTTTGAAAATGCGTTGAAGCTAAAGCTTTTAAAATCCTCAGCTAAAGCTGGGTAGAATAACCTGAATTTATTTCGGGTTTTATTTTTAAAGAAAAAAATGTCTCTCTTGTCATTCCTGCGGAGGCAGGAATCCAGACATAACATTATCAGATATTATCTTAAAATAAAACTTTTTAAAAAACAAAAACTCTTTTATAAAAATAAAAGCGCAAAATATATTGGAGTAACATCTAATCTTAAAAAAAGAGTTTATGAACACAAAAAAGTTTAATAGATGGATTTACAAAAAAAATATAGTGTTGATAAATTAGTATATTTTGAAAGAACGAATGATGTTAATAGTGCTATTCACAGAGAGAAGCAATTAAAGAAATGGAATGGAGAGTGGAAAATAAATTTAATCGAAAAAGA
>JAYEKL010000032.1:0-19395 GCA_034660995.1 Patescibacteria group bacterium
CATTGCCTTCACTAACAGAAACTGTAACTCCCACTGGTATATTTATTGGCTGTTTTCCTATTTTACTCATAAAAATATCATTTTAATATATTAACATACTAACATATTAACATTTAAACATGCTAACATTTTAACATAATTTATACTAAGATTTCTACTAGATATTTTGGTAAATTATAACACTGATAAATTATCTAAGTATCTTTGTATCTTATATTTTCAAAAAATTTAAAAAGTGTCTTGTTAAAATGTTAAAATGTTAATGTGATTTTACCATACTTCAAAAATAACTTCTCCTCCTAGTCCTTTGCTCCTTGCTTCAATATTAGTCATAACTCCCTGATGTGTTGAAATAACAGAAAGTCCATATCCGCCAAGTATTTTTGATACTTTTTTCTTACTGATATATCTTCTTTGACCAGGTTTACTAATCCTTCTGATTTCTGATATTGCATAATTATCACCAACTTTCTTTAAGACAACTTCTAAGGTTATTTTAACTCCTTTTTTGTGCTGAATTACATCTTTAATATAACCCTCTTTCTTGAGAATCTTTGCCAAGGCTAATTTAAATTTAGAAGAAGGTATGAGCACAACTAAATGATTAGCCCTTTGCGCATTTCTTATTCTTGTTAACATATCCGCTATTGGATCAGTCATAAAACTAAGTTTAAAGTTTAAAGTTTAAAGTAAAAAGCTTATAAAGATATAAAGTTGAAATCAGTTTATAAAGTTTTACTTTTAACTTTATGAACTTTTTACTTTTTTATTACCAACTACTCTTTTTTAATCCTGGTATCTCTCCAGTACTTGCTAACTCTCTAACACAAATTCTACACAAATCAAACTTCCGTATATATCCGTGCTTTCTACCGCATTTCCAACATCTCCTAATGATACGGCTTGAGTATTTTGGTTTTTTTTGAGCTTTTGCTATTAATGCAGTTCTTGCCATATTTATAAATAAATTATTAAATTGTTAAATTGTTAAATTGCTTACTTACTATATTATTATGCTACGCATAACAATTTAGCAATTTGACAATCAACTTGTAATAGGAAAACCTAACTCCTTTAAAAGTTTATATGCTTCTTTGTCAGTTTTTGCCGTGGTTACTATGCTGATTTCCATACCAAAAATATTTTTTATATCATCTTTTGTTACTTCTGGAAAAATAATATGTTCCTTTATTCCAATACTGTAATTACCATTTCGATCAAACGATTTTTTCTTAAGACCACGAAAATCTCTAACTTGCGGAAGGGCAATATTGATCAATCTATCTATAAACTCATACATTCTTGCTCCCCTTAAAGTCACCATTAGTCCAACCGGCATACCTTCTCTTGTTTTAAAATTTGAAATTGCTTTTTTCGCTTTTGTAACAACTGGTTTCTGTCCTGCAATTATTTCAACATCTTTTGTTATTTTCTTTAAATCATCTTTACTATCTTTAAGAATTCTTCCAAGTCCCAAATTAATAATAACTTTTGTTACTTTTGGAACAGACATAACATTTTTATATCCAAACTCTTCTTTCATTTTAGGAATGATCTCAGTCGTATATTTTTCTTTTAATCTTACTTTATACATTTTAACAATTTAACATTTTAACAATTTAACATTTTAACAATATTATATATTATTGTTAAAATGTCAGCACTTCCTATTTTTTAACTTGAATCGCTATATCCTGTTTACATTTCTTGCAAATTCTGTGCTTCTCACCATTTTCTAAAACCAAATATCCAACTCTTGCTTGTTTATTACATTTTGGACAAATTAAAGAAACATTGGAGATATTAATTGACACAGGAACTGTTATTTTCTGCCCCTTCTCACCTTGCTTCCTCGCTTTAATATGCTTTTTCATAAAATTAACACCATCAACAACAATCCTGTCTTTTTCAGAAATTACCTTTATAACTTTGCCTTTCTTTCCTTTATCTTTTCCGGCAGTTACAATCACTTTATCATTAGTTTTAATTTTCATAATCTTTAACTTTATACTTTACATACTTTATAAACTTTTTACTTATTTACAATACTTCTGGAGCTAAAGAAATTATTTTCATAAATCCTTTATTTCTTAACTCTCTCGCGACTGGCCCGAAAACACGTGTTGCTCTTGGAGTTATTTTATCTTTATCAACAACCACAACTGCGTTATCATCAAAATATATATAAGAACCATCTTTTCTTCTAAATTTTTTCTTTTGTCGAACAATTACCGCCTTAGCAACCTCTCCTTTTTTAACCTGTCCTCTCGGTTCAGACATCTTTATAGAAACTACAATAATATCACCAATATAAGCATATCTTCTTCTTGTTCCACCAAGAACTTTTATACACTTTACTAATTTTGCCCCTGAATTATCTGCAACTGTAAGTTTGCTTCCTTGTTGAATCATAATTTTATAAATTACTATTAGTTACTATTTTTTTCACCACCCACTTTTTCTCCTTGCTTATCGGTTTAACTTCAATAATTCTAACCTTATCTCCAATTTTAAATTCATTTTTTTCATCATGCGCCTTGTATTTTTTGCTTACTTTATATTTCTTTCTATATATTGGATGCATTTTTAATCTATCAATCTTAACCACAACTGTCTTATCCATCTTGTCGCTTACAACAATACCAGTTTTACCCTTTGTATTATTTTTTTCCTTATTTTCTTTATTCATATATTTAACTATATTATTTTTTGTTATTTGCTCTCTTTTCCCCTAAAACAAATTTTGCCATTGCAACAATTTTCTTAGTTTTCTTTATTTCACTATAATCTTTCAATTGTTTATTCGCAAGAGAAAACCTAAGACTCTTAAGTTTTTCCTTACTATCTTTTACAAGAACTTGCAATTGATTTTCTGATTGTTCTCTTAATTCTTTAGCTTTCATCTTATTAAACTGTTAAATTGTTAAATTGTTAAATTGTTATACTAACACACAACAATATAACAATGTAGTTTATTCTTTAACGATAAATTTTGTTTTTATTGGAAGTTTATGACTAGCTCTTCTCATCGCTTCCTTCGCTACTTTCTCTTCAATTCCATCCATTTCAAAAATTATTCTCCCAGATTTTACTACTGCCGCAAAATGATCTAAACTTCCTTTTCCACTACCCATGGGAACTTCCGCTGGTTTTCTAGTAATCGGCTTATCTGGAAAAATTCTTATCCATATTTTTCCACCTCTTTGAATGTATCTTGTCATTGCTCTTCTTGCCGCTTCAATTTGACGACTTGTAATCCAAGACGTTCCGAGCGACTTTAAAGCAAAAGATCCAAACGCAATAGTAGACCCGCGATACGCTTTTCCTCGCATTCTGCCTTTTTGTTGCTTTCTGTGTTTTACCTTTTTCGGCATTAACATAGATGTATGTTAGAATTAAGACGAGTTTATGTACAATTATTAAAATATTTAAGCTAAATCGTTTTTCTTAAGATATAATTTCCAATTTACAATCTTCAATTTTCAAACTGTTTGAAAATTTAGTCATTGAAAATTGTGAATTGAAAATTGAAAATTTATAATATATTCACTTCTACTCCTGATTTTCAAATACTTCCCCTTTATATATCCAAACTTTTATACCAATCGCGCCATAAGTAGTGCGAGCAGTATATTTTGAATAATCAATATCAGCTCTTATGGTTTGTAACGGAATCTTTCCTTCACTCAACCATTCGGTTCTAGCCATCTCAGCTCCATTTAATCTTCCCGCAACTGCAATTTTCACTCCTTGCGCTTGTTTATTCTGCATAGTTCTTTCCATCGCCTGCTTTAATACTCTTCTAAATGGAACTCTTTTCTCAATCTGCTCTGCAACTGACTGCGCAACTAATTTAGAACTTAATTCGGAATTTCTAATTTCAACTATATTCACTTTTATCTCTATTTTTCCATTTACTTTTTTTATTATTTCTGCTTTTAATTCTTCTGCGCCAGTACCACCTCTACCTATTACAATTCCAGGTCTTGCAGAATGTATATTAACAACCATACTATTTGAAGATCTTTCAATCACAATATCCTCTACTGCAGCTTTTTTTAATTTTTCCTCCAAAAACTTACGTAATTCTACATCTTCACGTAAATACTCCCGATAATTACTGGAATTAAACCATCTTGATTTCCAGTCTCTTATTGTGCTTAATCTATGTAAAAATGGATTTATTTTTTTTCCCATAGTTATAATCTAAATCTTTATTTATATTATTTTTCTTTATAAACTCGTTTTATTACTTTAACTTTTTTTAACCTTAGATTTTTCTTCTTCAATCTTCTTTAATCTTTTTCACTTTTTTATCATCTATGTTATTCAGAGTTAAACTCTTTTTTTCACCCTCTTTAGCTATGCTATCTTTAACTTTATCTAAAATTATAGTGATATGGCTAATTCTTTTATTTATCTTAGACGCTCTTCCCATCGCTCGAGGTATCCATCTTTTCAATGTCGCTCCTTCGTTTACAAATATACTTGAAATATATAAATCATTTTCATCCAAATCAAAATTGTGTTTTGCATTTGCAATCGCTGAATTCAACAGTTTCAAAACTGGTTGTGATGATTTTTTATTTATAAACTCTAACTGTATCTTAGCGTTATAAACATTCATACCTCTAACAACATCAGCAACCAATCTTACCTTTCTTGGTGAAATTCTTAAATTTCTTAAATGTGCTTGAACTTCCATTGTATTCGTTTAAACATTTAATTATCTTCTAAGAAATTAGAAGTAAACAATCTTTCAAATTTAGCTAAACCTATAAATTATGAAATGTTATTTGCTTCCAACTTCTAGCTTTATTTCTTCTCTAATTCTTTTTGTATCTTACCTCCATGTTTGATAAATTTCTTTGTCGGAGAAAACTCACCAAGCTTGTGTCCTACCATATCCTCTGTAACAAAAACTTCAATATGCTGTTTTCCATTATGAACACCTAAAGTAAAGCCAACCATCTCTGGAGATATTACAGAATTTCTTGCCCAAGTCTTAATAACAGTTTTATCACCTGTTTTCAAATTACTAATTTTCTTTAGTAATTTTTCATCTATATAAGGGCCTTTTTTTAGTGATCTTGACATATATTATATTGTTATATTGTTCTATTGTTAAATTGTTATGCATAGCACATATTCACAATTGCATTGTTATATTACAACTATTGAATTACCGCGCGTAGCAATAGGACAATAGGGCAATACAACAATTTTATTCTTCTACTATCCTTTTCTTAAAATTATTTATACGCTTATTCTTCTTTCTGGTCTTAAATCCAAGCGCTGGCTTTCCCCAAGGAGTTTTCGGATGCTTCAGTCCAATAGGCTGTCTTCCTTCTCCTCCTCCATGAGGATGATCTACAGGATTCATTGCGCTTCCTCTAACTTGAGGTCTCTTACCCATCCACCTTGATCTTCCAGCTTTTCCAATTACAACCTTATTATGACTTATATTACTGACTTGTCCAATGGTAGCAAAAGAATCTTCAGGAATTAATTTAACTTGCCCAGAAGATAAACTTATATGAGCAAAACCTCCTTCTATTGCCGTCAACTTTGCGTATGATCCAGCAGATCTCGCTAATTGACCTCCTTTTCCTGGAAATAACTCAACATTATTTACAATTGTCCCTGAAGGAATGTTTTTAAGAGACATTCTGTTTCCAGTCTTTATTGGAGCGCTTTTAGAAGAAATAATCTTGTCTTCTTTTTTTAATCCTTCCAAGGCGATAATATATCTCTTTTCCCCATCCGCATAAGCAACTAAAGCAATAAATGATGTTCTATTCGGATCATATTCAATAGCTTGAACCTTTGCTGGAATATCAAGCTTCTCCATCCTAAAATCAATTATTCTAAATCTTTTCTTTGCTCCACCACCTCTATGTCTAGTAGTTATCTTACCAGCGCTACCCCTGCCTACTTTTCTTGTTTTCTCTACAAGTAAACTTTTTTCAGGATCTTTTTTGTCCAACGTAGAGAAATCATAACCCATCATCCCTCTTCTACCATCAGACGTCGGTTTATATTTTTTTACTGCCATAAAATTATATTGTTATATTGTTCTATTGCTAAATTGTTATGCGTAACGCATTATATTGTCATACTTCAGTTACTGAACTGCTATTCAATGCGTAACAATAGAACAATGTAGCAATAGAACAATAGAGTAATTTATTTCGCATCTTTCATTAAATCAATTGTATCTCCTTTGACTAATTTGACTATCGCTTTTTTGTATCCGCTCTTTATTCCTGGTCTACCCCTAAACCTCTTTGGTTTAGACGGAACACTAACAACATTAACACTAACAACTGAAACTCTGTATAAACTTTCAATAGCTTTTTTTATCTCTGATTTATTAGCACTATCAGAAACAACAAAGACATATTGATTTTCATTAGAAAGATTAAAAGTTTTTTCAGAAATATGAGGTTTTTTTACTAAATCAAAATAATGATTTGGTATTTTATCCTTAGAAACTTTCTTATTCTTCTTAACTCTTACAGACGATTTATCTTTCTTCTTAGCTTTTGTTTCTTTCTTGACTGTTTCTTCATTAACCACCTTTTTTTCTTTGGTTTTTCCTAAAACTACCTTGTCTTCTTTTTTATCTTTATCGTCATTCTTTTTTATAATTTTATTTAAAATACTCATTGTTGTAATATTATTCTTTGAATTTTTTTAAAAGTTGAATCCTAATTTTAAAATTTTTTAGATTAAGACAAGCGTTTAGTTAAAAGTTATAAAGTTTATAAAATAAAAAGTTGTTAGTCCACGAACTTTATGAACTTTACAAACTTTTTAACTTGAATATTTATATACTTCCTCTATTTTCTTAATCCCGTTCTTATTAATAATCAAAAATTTATTTTTTAATAAATCTGCTATATTTAAAGAGTCACTAGCAATCATTGAAGTATTAGGAATGTTTTTTACTGAATTGAAAACATTAGAATTGCTTTTATCCATTGAAATAAGAATTTTTCCTTTTGTTGGCAAATTTCCTAATATTTCTTTCATTTTTTTTGTTGATGTTTTTTTTAAATCTAAATTTTCTACAACTATTAATTCATTATCTCTCAATTTTGAAGACAACACCATTAACAACGCCTTTGTCTTCATTTTTTTATTTATCTTCTTGCTATAATTTCTTTCAGTAGTAGGACCAAAAGTAACTCCGCCGCCTTTCCAAATTGGAGACCTACTAGATCCATGCCTTGCCCTTCCTGTTCCTTTTTGCCTCCATGGTTTCCTTCCTCCGCCCCTAACTTCTCCTTTATTTTTAGTATCAGCTAAAAGTTGTCTTGAATTTGAAATATGCGCTACAAATGCCTGATGAACTAAATCATCTTGTACTTTCACTCCAAAAATTTTTTCTGAAAGTTCTACTTCTTCAGTTTCTTTCCCTTCTAAATTGTAGATTTTAATTTTAAGCATTTTTATTATTTAGTTTGATTGGAATCGTTATTTTTTTGTTCTATAAGCTCTTTAATGATTAGCATTTCTGTATTTGGCAACTCATAGGGAGAAGTGTAAGTTGTTCTTTCCTTCTCTATTTTCCACTGATTATTTTCTTTTTTAAGAAGAAAATATTGCATACTGAAACTATTACTACCACTAAATCCAGCAATGACTCCAACTCTATCATTAAAACCTTTATATTTTCTAAACTTGCTGAACTCTAAATCTTTAATAAAATTATGGATATCTTTTTTAGTAAAATTTATATATTCGTATTGATCTTGATTGTTCTTAAGTTTTTCTTTAATTTCTTCTTTGAATAATAGATATTCTTTGGAAATATATAATCTCTTTATTGATTCATTTAATTTGTTTTCATCTTTATCATAATAATAATTCCACTGTCCCTCAAAAGTTTTTTTAATTATACTTTTAATTTCTTTTTCTTCTTCAAGAGAAAGATTAGCCACACCAAGACCAATAGCACTTTCAGGATTTGGATTTTCAACAGCTTGATCAAATTTATAGAAAAAATCTTGCTTTTTTAGTTCATATTCACTTTGTATCGTTAAAATAATTATCGTCAAAACAAAAAGTGATATAAAAATCAATAGAGAAATAGTTAAACATTTTTGACCGTGAAAATATTTAACGGCAAATAAAAAAATAAAAAGAAGAATTACATGTATTATACCAGAATAACAATCTATAAACCATATTGGAAACAAAAAAGGAATTCCAAAAAGAATACTTGAAAACAACACAAACAACATTATAGATATAATTATATGTTTTTTATTGTATTTCATATAGCGTATTGGATGTATGATAAGACATTAGCAGATCATCATCGCTTACTATCTCTCCAGTGACAATCATTGAGTGATCCCACCATCCATCATTATTATTATCAATTTGGATAATGTCGCCAGGATCGAATTTGTAACAGTATGGAGCATCTACCGACACTCTACTGGCTCTACCACTCTTGTCAAGAAAATCATACAGTTCGTTAGCAACAGTCCAAGTATGACTATAACCAGGACGAGTGCCCCAATCATAATACCATGCATAGTCACTTCCGTACCAATATTTTCCCGTTTCCGTTAATCCACCGGCATAAAGACACTGTGAAACGAAGTTTGTACAATCTTCATTAAAATATCTATATGCTGGATTTGGAGTTATAGCATATGTTTCGGCATAGTGTTGCCACTACTATCGTTCTTATTTTGTTTTGCATTTATTTCTCTCCATATTTCTGCCTCCAAATCATTCTTGTTTAAAGAGACAGTGAAAATTTTCTATTCTAAAAATAAAAAACTCAACACCGTTTCTATAAAAAATCAAGAGACATATTTTTTGAAAGAACAACTATTTACTTTTTCTGTATTCTATTATTTCTTATCAAATCTTTATTAATAAAGTAAATTGCTAAACAAGCAAAGAGATAGAATTTAAAAATAGTTAAAAGAAAAAACTGAGAATTATCTTTATTTTAGTTTTCGTTATTTTTAAAAGACCTGACATAAAAATTTATAAAATAATATTCATTTTCCTACTTCCCAACTATCTTCACCAAAACCCCATTATTCCCCGGTACTGCTCCTTTAATTATCAACAAATTTTTGTTTTTGTCAATACTAACGACTTTAAGTCCGAGCTGGGTAACCTGTTCTCCTCCCATCCGACCGGCCATTTTCTTTCCTTTTATAACATGTTCTGGGAATGCGCTTCCAATAGACCCTCCCTTTCTGTTACTATGTCTCTGTCCATGCGATGCTGGACCTCCTTTAAAACCATATCTCTTCATAACACCCTGAAATCCCTTTGCTTTTGAAGTCCCAATTACTTTCACTTTATCTCCTGCTTCAAATATTGAAGCGTCTACCTTATCTCCCAATTTATATTCCTTATCAGACTTTTCTGTTCTAAATTCTTTAATATATCTAAACTTGCCTAAATCTTTTAAATGCCCTGCAAGAGGTTTATTGATTTTTTTCTTTTCAAGAAAACCAATTTGAACACCTTCATAACCGTCTTTTTCTTTCGTTGCAATTTTTGTCACAACACAGGGACCTGCTTCAATTAAAGTAACAGGAACAACTTCCTTGCTTTCTTCATTATCCACAAACACTTGGCTCATCCCTATTTTTTCTCCGAGAATAAATTTCATATAAATTAAATTGCTAAATTGCTAAATTGCTAAATTGTCACATTGCTACTGATAATATTATTAACCAGCCCATCTAGATTAGACCTCTTGCGTAATTACTTTCTACTGCGATTCCCATATTTTGGTCAAATTCTCCAAAAATTTTATCAGCTTAGCTTAGGCTAAACTTCAAAAATTATTTGAAAAATTTGCCTCAAAATATGGAAATCTCGTAACGAAATTAATTACGCAAGAGATCTATTAAAATTTTATAAAACAAACAAAAAAAACCAGATAATTCAACCAATTACAACCGTTTTTATCCGATTTATAAATTGGCTAATTCAGTATGCTTAAGACTATTATTTAACCGAAAATTTTTGATAAAATCCGATAATAAGCACTTAAACTAGCATAAATTATATTACTATATTGTTCTATTGTTAAATTGTTGTATTATTTTTGTCGTTATATAATAGTATAACAATCTAACAATTTAGCAATAGAACAATAGAATTTACATCTTAATTTCTATAAAAACTCCTGCTGGCAAATTTAAATTTGTCAGGGAATCAATTATTTTAGGATTAAGATCAAAGATATCAACAAGCCTCTTATGAATTCTCATTTCATACTGATCTCTAGCATCCTTATGAACAAATGTTGAACTATTTAGCGTAAATTTGCTAATTTCAGTAGGCAAAGGAACAGGACCTCTAATAGAGGCTCCATTTCTTAGAGCTGTTTCAACTATCTGTTTCGCTGATTGATCAATAACCTTATGATCATACGCTTTAATTTTTACCCGAATCTTTGGTTTTGATTCGTTCTCTTCGTTAGTTTTTTCTACCATTTCGGTTTATATTTTAAACTAATTTGTTATTTTATCTCGTTACTCTTTAAATATTCAAAATCAACAATTAAACCATTATATTCTAATTTTCCTAAATCTTTTCTTTAAAACTAAAAAACAAGAAGAAAATCTTCTTATTTTATAATTTTAGTAACAACACCAGCTCCAACAGTTCTTCCGCCTTCTCTAATCGCAAACCTCATTCCGTCTTCCATCGCTACTTTTGAAATTAATTTGACAGTCAATTTTACAGTATCTCCAGGCATAACCATTTCTGTTCCTTCTGGTAAAATTACATCTCCTGTCACATCGGTTGTTCTTATATAAAATTGTGGTTTATATCCTGAGAAAAATGGAGTATGTCTTCCGCCTTCTTCTTTTGTCAAAATATAGACTTCACTTTCAAATTCAGAATGAGGAGTAATAGACCCAATTGCAGCTAGAACCTGTCCTCTTTCAACTTCTTCCTTTTTAATCCCTCTTAGCAAAATACCCGCATTGTCTCCAGCCTGTCCCTTATCTAACTGTTTATTAAACATTTCAACTCCTGTTACAACTACTTTTTTAGTATCTTTTATTCCAACAAGTTCCACTTCTTCATTTACATTAACAACACCTCTTTCAATTCTTCCCGTTACAACGGTTCCTCTTCCTTCAATTGAAAATATATCTTCAAGAGGCATTAAGAATGGTTTTTCAATATCTCGTTTCGGTTCTGGAATTTTTTCATCAAGGGCTTTAACTATTTCTAAAATAGGATTGCATTTTTCACATTCTGCTTTCCCACAACCACACTCAAGCGCTTGAAGAGCAGATCCTCTAATAATGGCAGTATTTTCTCCGTCAAATTCATATTTTGTTAATAGTTCTCTAATTTCTTCTTCAACAAGATCAATCAACTCTGCATCATCAACTTGATCAATTTTATTAATAAAAACAACAATTTCAGGAACACCAACTTGCCTAGCAAGTAAAATATGTTCTCTTGTTTGAGGCATAGGACCATCAGTCGCAGCAACAACAAGAATAGCACCATCCATTTGAGCGGCGCCAGTAATCATATTTTTAATATAGTCAGCATGTCCTGGACAATCTACATGAGCATAATGTCTTGTTTCTGATTCATATTCTTGATGAGAAGTAGCAATTGTAATTCCTCTTTCTTTTTCTTCCGGCGCGCTATCAATCTCACCAACACCTTTTTTTGAAGCCATTTTTCCAGACGCAGATAAACAAGCAAGCATAGCTGCTGTTAGAGTTGTTTTACCATGATCAACATGACCAATTGTTCCCACATTAATATGTTGCTTTGATCTATCAAATATTTCTGTCATTTTTATAAGTCTCCTTTTAAAACTAAGCCATGGAACCTATTGTCCTTGAAACTTAATTTATAAGATTAATTTTTAAAAATTTTAAGCTAAATTTTGATTCCAATATTAAAATATTCTTTAAATTTCAATACGGTATACACATACTAACACATCTAAAAAATTTGGCAAGCACTATATTTGTATAACAATATATTATTAACACTTTTGTCAAATTTTTATAATTTTTCAACCACAATTTCATCATCTACTGTTTCTCTACCACTTTTTTCTTTAAGATCATCTATTACTTCAAACTGCTTTAATTTCCTTTCGTCCTGCTTAGTTTTCCAAATTTCAACATCTCTATTCACATTTTCTTCCATTACTTTTTTAGGATTAACAATAGTATTTTTAGTTTTGTCAAAATTAACATATTCGTCAACATTAACAATCACAAAAACAGGCTCTCCGTCTTCAACTATAATAACCTTTCCTCCAATAACCTTTATAAGTTTTTTTATTTTGTCAAAACTGTTTTCAGTCATATTATGATTTTTTAAATAATTTCAATTATTAAATAAATAGATTGTTTTTTCTTAAGTTCTAATACAGATTAGCATAAATATATTTTTTGTCAACCCCGTTCAAAGTTATTGTATTAACGTTTGCGTATATCTGATGTTTTGTGTAGCGTAGCGGAACAAAATATGGATGGAAGCTTTTAGATAAAAGCCGTAACCAGATATACGCTAGCTAGTTAATGTATTCCTTTTCTCTTGTTTTCTGATAAGAAAACTTGTTTTAAAAAATTTTAAAATTTCTTTTCCGTTTTGGATTTTGGGCAGAGGAGAATTAAAGGGATGAATGCCCAAAATCCAAAACTCCTTACTCTTTTTCTTCGTATTTTTTAGCGATTTTTTTGAATTTTCTCTCAAGCTCAGGACGAATTTCTTCACCAACTTGTTCATAAATTTCAATCAGTTCCTCATAAGAACCTTCACCACCAAGAAAATCCCAAAAATCTTTGCCAATTAAAAAATCATTTCCTTTATTAAAGAACTTGAGACAAGTCCAACGTTCATAATCTTTTGGAAAATATGGATTGTAATACATTCCAAGATAAATCTTCACTTTTTTACCTTCTTTTGCTCGCATTGCTAATATTTCTAACAAATCTCTTTTTGCTGCTCTCATCTCATTTTTGTTGGGCTTTGGCCCCTTGATTTCAAAATAAATCTCTTCTCCATTTTCACGCTCTAAAAATAAATCAACTGTTTGAATTCGATCTTCCGTTTTATTATCTTCTTGGCTTGCAGTAAAAATTTCTTCTGCTTCGATTTTATGATTTGGTTCACGGATAACGCTATCAAGATCACTCAAAATATTTTCGAATGTTCGTTGGGCATTGCGAGTAATTTTCCCTTTTAGTTTGGTAGAATTTTGCATTTTTTTTGCCGTTTTAAAATTTTCTTTGGCAATAATTTTTGCAATTGATTCATGCCAATTTCCAAGCGCTGTTTCGCACCCGTGAATAAATCCTTTTGCCAAATATCCTTTTTTTGTAAAAAGAGCATATTGAAAAGGTTTTGATGAATCCTCATCGTTAAGGTTATATTCATCAATCTTTTTCAGAATTTTTGATTTCAAAAATTCATAGATTTCAATTTGTAAATTTTTTGATAGTGCCATAATTATGTTGTTTTTAAATGAAAAATAATCTCCGAATACGGATTTTTATCCCTTTCAGTTCGATTTAAAACTGGTCTTTTATATTGATTAACAATCTTCATTCCCGCTTTTTCAGCAATTTTTTGATACAATCCCCACTTATCGTTAGCCACCAAAAACACATCAAAATCATCCACCATAAATTTGCGAGCATTGAGTAAAACTTTTGCGATTCCGTCAGCGTAACTTTCGCGAGCGGCAATTCCTTTTCCTTTGTAAAGTGGACCAATTTCGAGTTCGTCTTTTCGCTCAAAACCAAATAAATCATACGCGTAGGCGTGTTGTTCGTGATAATCAATTTGTCCGACATACGGCGGAGATGAAAATATTCCGCGAATTTTTTGTTTTTGTAGAAATTTGGAAAATTTTGGACTTCGTTTTTCTATTTCTTCAAAAATATCAACCGTGCGAGAATCCGCCGAAATTGTCGCCCAATTTGCATTTGTTTTAATTTGTGAAAATTCTCTTAATCTTGAAATTGTATCATTTGCATATCGTGTAAACCAATATTTTATCGAAAAAAGTGGCTTACATATTTTTTTATGCTTAAAGCAATAATATGCTGTAAGTTGGGGCTCTTTCAAGGTGGCTAAATCCGAATGTGTCGTAGCACGACACGAACGAATTGTACGACTTAGAATAATTGCCAAAATTCTTTTAATCTTCTCGTCTTTTACTTTTTTTAGTTGCTCAAAAGCAAAATCAATTTCGTCTCGTGTGTTTTTGATGTACCACTTATCGAGAAAATTATCATTTTTGTTTTGCCTCAATTTGATTTTGTATTTTTCAACGAGTGAATTATAAATTTTCAAAAACTCCGTTTCTCTTTCTTTTCCAAAAATATTTTCGTTAATTCTTTTCGTGTAAACATCTCTTTTGAATTGCGGAGATGGAAAATGTTTTTTATTAAATTCACAAAGTTCGCTTAAAATCTCTTTTTCAAATTGTTCAACATTATTTTTGGTTTCAAAACTTTGAATCACTTTTTTAAGATTATTAACTTCACGAATTAACAAATCAAAATCATAGTCCAAAAGTTTTGAATCTGTAATAGTACAATTAAATTTTGAAACATCCACACCAATTGCGTGCATTCCAAGTTCATTTGCTTGCACAAGCGCTGTTCCCGAGCCAGAAAATGGATCTAAAATCACATCATCTTTTTTGAAAAAACTTTGTGTTTTAAAGTCATCTGTGTGCGAATCTAAAAAATATTCAACAAGTTGTGGAATAAACTTACCTTTGTACGGATGAAGTCGGTGGATATGCTTTGTACTTTCTTTTTCTCTAATATGGTCAAAAGATAATACCCAACTAAGGTCATCTCCAAGTTTTTTTTTCCATTGTACTTCTCGTTGTCCATTGAAAGACTGATAATATTTTTTTAAATCACTAAGGTTGATTTGTGTATCACCATTTTCTCCATATTTCTTAACTTTTCCATATTGAATAAGGTATGAAATGTTTGTGGGAGATATTTTTCTGTGTAAAAAATTAGTTGCCCATTGACAGGCTTTTTGTATGTTTACCAGATTGCTTTGCTGAGATATTGTACTCATAGTATTTAACTTGTTTATATTTATTATACTTTATTTACAGTAATATACAAATAAACATTTTTTGCGGAGGTACGGAGCAAAAAATATCCGCTTATCCCTTTTATAAATTAAAGAAAAAGAAATTTAAAAATTTTTAAAACAAATGGGCGATAGCCCAAAAAATAAAAGGAATATTTTAGCTAACTTGGCTTTATATTGCAATAATAAAACAACGTTTATAATTGCTATTACAAATACTTTGAACTAGGCAAACTCCATTCAAAATTCTATAAATTTAAACATCTATCTAATGTCCTCGCCATTTAGGTATATATCTAATTTATAATCTGGAACAATAATTATGTCACTCCAGTGATAGCCATTGGAAGTAAACACAGTAGCTGTTGTTATCCAACGCTTCTTTCCATTTTCTACTAAATAAACCTTAGGACCAGAACCTCTTAAAAGTTTTTTGTCAAAATTAGAATCAGAATTTGCAATATTTTCTCCATCTAAATATGAATTTAATTCAGAGTCTGTAATAGTTATAATAGCCTCCCATTGATAGTTATTAGAAATAAACACAGCAACACTTGTTATCCAACGCTTATTATTATCCTCTATTAAATACACTTTAGAACCAGACCCTTTTACTAAGCTTCCATTTAATCTCAAGTTAAAATCAGCCTCTATATTTTCTCCATCAAGATATAATTCAAGCTCTGATTCTGTAATAATTATTATATCTTTCCAATGATAACCATTAGAGATAAATACATTAGCATCCGTTATCCATCTCTTCTTTCCATTCTCTATGAGATAGACTTTGTCATTGCTTAACGATTTCAAAAGAGAATTATCTTGATATTTATTTCTTTTGACGATTTCTGCCGAAATTGAAAAATAATATTCATCAATGTCATTTCCAAAACCAGTAACTTTTTTATGACTTATTGGAATTATTGTAATAGAAGAAATATCTTTGTCCCAACAAGAAATATAAAAATCGGAATCTTGATTATTATCCAACTCCATTTCATTAACCTTCCTTGTCTCATCTTGATAGGAAACAACATAAGAAACAAAAAATTGTCCTGAGTCTTGTCCGTTAAAATTAATTTTAATTCTATTTTCATTCGCACAATTTTTTTCCGCTATATTAAATTTGTAATATTCATTACTCCAGTCTTTAATGAGACCATTTATATTTAAAGTAGTGTTGTAATTTAATTCATAAATATTTTTTGGCTGAATATGAAAATTTTCATAACTAATGTTTTCATTTTGATAACTGTATTTACTATCTAATACCGTCCCATTAACATAATTGGTTATAACCCAATCTTTAAATACAGATTGAAAAGTGTCATCCTTGTAATATAAATCTGATAATGCTTTATCAATACTTTGAATACCTACTCTGTTATTGTCTACCATTCTTCTAAATATTTCTTCTCCAAAACGATCTGCTAAATATTGAGAGAATAAATTAACAGAAGAATAATCAGATATTTTATTTTGCCACTCTGTAAGTGAATCAACTGGATCAACTTCAAAATTTTTAATTCTTGCTTTTAAGTTACTATTCAGATAATTATCATCATATCCTATCGCCGTAGAGGCATATTCTGATCTCGCTTCATTTAACCAAATATCATCCGTAATATTTCTTAATTTAGTTTTATGATACCAAGTGATCATATGCTGAAATTCATGCGCAAGAAAACTTTTTATTCTATTATCACTTATAAAAGCTATGTTCAAATAAATCATTTCTTTTTCATTGCTTTTTCCATTAGCCACTTCGCTCTTTTTATATTCATCACTCGGATTAAAATACCCTCCAATATTTTCTTTTGTTTTTGTAAAAAGAATTGTGACCTTATTATCATTATCAATTCCTGGATTCCATTCACGTCCAAAAACTTCTCTTGTTCTTGGATATATCGTCTTATCAAAATCTGAAACCAAAAAACTTAAATATGAATCAAATTCTAATTTAGAATTCCTTGATAAATTATTATAATAATCATCCTCAACATAAAAATATGCGTCTGTTCCAATTTTTTTTAAAGTTGTCGCCACTTCTGTACGTCCGCTAAAATCATAAGAAGAATCAACTAAAAATATTTTATTTCCCCCAATTTCATTCGCTTCCACATTTGCAACCGATGAATTAAAAAATAACAGAACAAAACAAAAAAACAGCTTTAATCCAAAAACCGTTGACCCGCCACTTCTGCTAATATTTGTATTTTTTATAAATCTCATTTATTTTTTATTTTTTTGAGATATTTAAAAGTAGTGTCTTTTCGTGCTATCGCATGGAAAGACGCTACAGCTTATTTTTTATTTTTAAGTCAACTTTTTTCGTATCTTTAAATGTAAATTTCTGCGGTTTCATTTTTTTTAAATTATAGAATTATTATTTTTGATTCATAATTCGTAATTCGTAATTCAATTTCTGGAGCGGGTAACGGGAATCGAACCCGTGTCTTCAGCTTGGAAGGCTGACATAATAAGCCACTATACGATACCCGCAAGCATCTATCCTGTTACGACATTATAACAGCTAGACATACTTTTGCAATAGCAAATATAAATAATTTTTAATTTCTAATTTCTAATCAATTTCCAATGATTAAATTTTCAAAACGAGCATATGCTTCAAATAAAAAGCTTGACCATTAATTATTTTTTAGTTAATCTTGCCCCAATACCACCAGAAAGTGTCGGTTTGCTAATTTCTACTTCCGATCTTTCTTCAATCTCTCTTTCAATTACTTCTCTGTCTTTCCCATATTTTAAATTTGAAAGCTGTTTGATAGACTCTACAATCTCCATATTCCCTTTTTGTGGTGGATAAGTAGCCATATTGAATCCTTGACTTATTGTACCTTTTATCATCAATCTAACATAAGCATTAAAATTATCAATATTTATCAAATCTTGTTCATTAAAAACAGGTTTATATTGCTTTGCCATAAATTCAGCATCCTCTGGTCCAATTCTAAAAGAAATCATTGTTCCGACATTTCCAAATATTGACTTTTGTATTTCCTCTGGCAGTTGTCCTAAGAACTGATGAGCAATATTTAATGACAATCTATATTTTCTTGCCTCCGACAAAATTGTTGAAATACTATCAGTTGTAAAATTCTGAAACTCATCAATATAGAGATAGAAATCTTTTCTTTCTTCCTGAGGAATATCAGTTCTGCTAAGCGAAGCAACTAAAAGTTTTCCAACAATCACAAGCCCAAGCAAGTAAGCATTCATTTCTCCAATTTTTCCTTTTGAAAGATTAACAAGAATAATTTTTTTGTTATCCATTGCTTCCCTAAAATTAATAGAACTTTTTTGCTGACCAATAATAGGACGCATCGTATCATTAGAAATAAACTGCGTTAATTTACTTGTTATATAAGGAACCATATTAGCTAGCGCAGCTTCTCCTCCTGCCTTTTCAGCTACTTTCTCCCAAAAATTCTTTACAATAAAGTTTTTACATTTTGATAATTTGTATTTTCTAAACTTCTCATCAGCAAGTACTTTTGAAATTTCAATTAAAGTTGAACCTGACGCAGGATCGTCTATAATAAGAAGTATTGCATTTCTCATATATTGCTCAAACATAGGACCGCCTGTTGCTTTTAAATCATAAAGCTTGTCAAATATTTTTATCATTTCATTGACAACAAAAGTCTTCTGTTCCGGATAATTTTCATCGTATTCAAGAAGATTCAACCCCATCGGTCTTTGAACATTTGATGGATCAAATAAAATCACATCTTCAGCCCGTTCTTTTGGAATACAACTTAAAGCATCCTCCACAAGATCACCATGCGGATCAATTACGCAAAGTCCCTCTCCATTTTGAATATCCTGTCTAATTAATTCCCCTAAAAATCCAGATTTACCAGTTCCAGTCTGTCCAATTATATACATATGCCTTCTGCGATCTTCTCTTTCTATTTTAATCACCCTGTCCTCTCCTCTGTGTATATTATGACCCAAAATTAAACCTTCGCTTGAAATATCAGAAGGCGCTGGCGCTTGTTTTGCTTTTAACCATTTTACTTGCGGAGTAGCAGTTGTAGAAATCGGAAAATGAAATAAACTTGATAACTCTTCTGTATTTAATATTATTCTTCTCTTCTTCTCGAAATTTCTAAATATAAAATTATAAATAGTTTTATTTAAAGTCCCTGCTTTATTTAAAAATGTTTCTTTAACATTAAGCGAATTAGAATCTGGCAAATTAAATTGAGAAAAAGAATTTTCTAATTCTTTTAATAAGGTTTCAGCCTTCTCTTTTGTTGGGGCTGAAGT
>JAYEKL010000033.1:0-19366 GCA_034660995.1 Patescibacteria group bacterium
TTACTTTACGAACTTTATAACTTTACGAACTTTACAAACTTTATAACTTTGTAAACTTTACGAACTTTACAAACTTTATAACTTTGTAAACTTTACGAACTTTACAAACTTTATAACTTTGTAAACTTTGTTCGCCGGAGTGGCGGAATTGGCAGACGCGCACGACTCAAAATCGTGTGGATAATATCCATGAGGGTTCGATTCCCTCCTCCGGCACACGAGAAAAACAATTTATTCATATAAATTGTTTTTTTATTTGACATTATTTATAAAAGGATTAGAGTAAAGATAAAGTTAATGTACAAGGAGGACTGCTCTTTGAAGATAGTAGATATAGTCGCAGATAATACAAACACTAACGCAAAACAAGTTGGATATTTTCAAGAAGATAACATTGAAAAAACTTATGAGCTTATCATGAAGTGTATAGAAAATGGTAGCAATATATTTTTCAAAGGAAAAGGAATATCCGGACTTATCGCGGAAAAAGCAGCAAGAAGACTCATCCATCTTTATCAGGCGATATTAAGGAAATCAGGGCAAAAGGTGGAAATAAGAGTGTTCGTTATCGATGAGTCGTCTACACCGAAAGCGAAGAAAGACGATCTAGTTATTGTTGTTTCTGGTTCTGGAGATAAAGGAACATTAAATCCTTTAGCAAAGAGAACGATTGAAAGTGATGCTAAACTGGTATTGTTGTCAAGTTATCCAGATTCAACTATTGGAGAGATCGCAAATATCGTTGTTCAAATACCGGGCAGAATACTTGATAAAGCTGAGTCTTCAATGCCTCTTGGAACGACATTTGAAATGACGGCAGATATTGTATTAACAGCGATTAACGCGTTAATAATTGAGAGAAACAATATAGCCGAAGATGATCTAAAGGCAGTACACACAGACCTAGAATAAAAACAAAACCACCATTGGTGGTTCTTTTTTTGCTTAAAAACCTTGTATTTTTTATGTAATATGTTAGAGTTATAAAAAGAATAATTGTTAGAAGCACATAATTTTGAAAGTTTAAAATAATTTAAAATATATGGAACAATGGGAATATAAAATTATAGAAATTGCCATGAAGGAGGGAAATGTTAAAAAGACTGGGTTTTGGGGTACTGGAACAATGTTGACACCACAAAATGTAAAATGGGATAAGGATAAAATAATTACAGAACCAATAGAAAATATTAAAGAGTTTGGAGAACAGTTTAATGGTCTTGGAAAAGAAGGTTGGGAGTTGTGTGGAACAACTCCGATAAATAGACGCGAGGGAGCCAATCCTGGCGGAAGCAATACTGAAAAAGTATATTTTATTTTTAAACGAAAGAAAGAATAAAAAATAAACAGTTTAATCCCTTTATGGATGTTGGCTCCATAGTCCCGAAGGGCTGTGGAGCCTGAGTGCAGAGCAAAAAGGCTCCACAGGGCTAAAGCCACTATGGGAGCCAACGATACTTATGATGAATCATATTCATTGTATGGTATTAGCTAAAGAAGATTATTCTTTAGAAGATATAGTCGCGTCATTTAAAAAGTTTACTACCTCTCAAACAAAAAAGTTGTTAGAAAAAGATAATCGTAAATATATCTCAGCTTTAATAAAAAGCTCTTTCGCGAAAAAGAAAAACACTTTTTTTCAGATTTGGCAAAGAGAAAATTATTCGGAAGTTATAGAATCAGATAAATTCTTTCTGCAGAAAATGAGTTATATCCATAATAATCCGGTTAAGAGATGTTATGTTTCCAAGCCAGAAGACTGGATTTATTCATCCGCAAGAAATTATCTATTAAATGATGATTCTGTGATTGTTGTTGATAGGGTTGATTTATAGAGTTTGACAAGAGGCTCCAGTCAGGAGACTGGAGCCAACAAAACATCTGAAGAAGAATTTATCAAGTTTATTAAAAAAATAACCAAACAACCATGACAAAAAGTTTAATCCAAAAAATTGAAAAAGCGCGGAATTCAAAAGTGATTACTTATGTTACTGGTGATAGACAACCATTTATAACAAAAGTGGCAGATGATATTGTGCCTATTTTTGCAAAGCATCTAGAAGAGATTGGCAAACAGGATAGAATAAGTTTGTTTCTTTACACAAGAGGCGGTGATATGATTACGCCAATAAGGCTAATAAAGCTTATGAGAAGCTATGCCGATGAAATTGAGATGATTATCCCCTATCGCGCGCATAGCGCGGGAACATTAATCTCCATTGGCGCGGATAAAATTGTAATGGGACGACTAGGAGAATTGAGTCCAGTTGATCCTTCTACAGGGCATCCTTTCAATCCAGAAAATCCAGCGAACCAAAAACAGAAAATGGAAATTAGCGTAGAAGATCTAAACTCTTATTTTCTGTTAGCAAAAGAAAAAGCAGGTGTAAAAGATGAACAGATGATTAATGTTTTTGAAGACCTCACTGCAAAAATTCATCCGCTATCACTGGGTAATGCCTACCGCGCAACCAGAATGGCAAAACAGATTACGGAGAAATTATTACTAATGCATTTTGACAAAAACAATGATAAAGAAAAAATTGAGAACATTGTCAAAGAAGTCACGGGCGACATTTGTATTCATGGCTATCCAATCACCAGAGATGAAGCGGATTCTCTTGGTTTAGATGTTGTTGAACCAGATTCTGAATTGGAAAAAACGATGTGGGAATTGTATGAAAATTATGCGGAAAAAATGGAGTTAAAAAATAAATTTGATCCTGTCGCAATATTGGGCGGACAGGAAATGACAACTTTTAAATATTACGGAGCATTTATCCAAAGCGCTGATTTGACAGATGGTTTTGTGTTTAATGGGAAAATCAGAAGAATAATCAAAGACAATAGGGCAAACATTGACGTTAATGTTGAGTCGTCTGTTTGGGAGAATTTATAAAAAAACAACAAAAGATGTTGTCATCCCAGAATTTTTTCTAAAGCGGTAGCTTTAAGAAAAATGTCTGGGATCCAGTTAGTATCACTTTAATAAATTATACAAAAAATATTATTTATTGAGATTTACTGGATTCCAGACAAATTTCTTCGCTCCGCTACGAAATTTTCTGGAATGACAAGTTTATAATAAAAAAAATTCGTTGGCTCCAGTCTCCTGACTGGAGCTTTTTGTCAAATCCTATTAACTGTAATCTTCATTTTATTACAATTTGCGCTTGAACAAGAATCTCCATTCAGGAGAATGGAGCCAACAAGTTGTCAATATAAAATTATAAAACCTATTATCATTAAAGCCAGTGCTACCCGATAACCGACAAAAATATTATAATTTCTATTCTCCAAATACTTCAGCATATATTTAATTGCTAAATATCCACTGATTGCAGAAACTAAAACGCCAACTAGAATGGTTACATCTAGACCGCTTTCTAATAAACTTGGAAATTCTTTAATCCCCGCTCCTAAAATTATTGGGGTTGATAGTAGAAAAGAAAATCTAGCTGCGGCTGTTCTTCTCATTCCCAAAAGGAGCGCTATCGTAATTGTAATTCCGCTTCGGGATACGCCAGGGACAATTGCTAATGCCTGAAATAAACCAATCATAATACCCATTTGCAAAGTCAGATTTTTAAGATCTGATTTTTTTATGCCAGTTTTATCAGCATAAAATAATAAAATAGCTCCCGAGAATAAAGTTCCTGCAACAATCAAAGGATTTCTAAAAACAGTCTCCACATAGTTGTTTAGCAACAAACCCGCGATAACTCCAGGGATTGTGGCAATGATTATTATAAAAAGTAAATCTTTTTTTAAGTGTTTAGTACTGAGTATGCGTTGGCTCCATAGTCTCCGCAGAACTGTGGAGCCCTTTTGCAAACGATTTGTACTCGGGCTCCACAGCCCTTCGGGACTATGGAGCCAACGAAGCAAATAAGATTTTCTGAATATCTCCATCCAGTCTTTCCTGAGATAAACCAAAACTGCGATCAAAGTCCCCCAGTGCAACGCAACGTCAAAAGCTAGTCCTTGATCTTCCCAGCCGAAAATATGCGGAATTAAAACAAGATGTCCCGAACTTGATATCGGTAAAAATTCAGCAACACCTTGAATGACACCTAAAATTATTGATTGAATTATTTCCATTATAATTTTGCTGATTTAAATAAAAATGCCCAAAAACCAGATAACGCAAATTTTTTAATTGCAACTGAAATATAAAGTTCGGTTATCTCGTGCTTGAGACGATGTTTGAAATAATGATTTGTGAAAAAATTAGACATAGCGACGGAAATTAGGAAATTATTTTTTCAATATCCCAATATCCCAATATTAAATATCAAATTTCTCAAAAAACTCTTTCATCTTATTTTTACCTACAACTCCCATTCTTAATATTTTTGGTGTTGTAGTTGTTAAATCTATGATTGTTGAAGCTGTTTCTCTTTTTATGTCTCTAGCATCTATAAATAAATTAATATATGGAATACTGTTTTTAAATTCTTCAATTATTTTAGTTGATTTTAGCAAGTTTTCTTTTCCTGAAATATTCGCGCTAGTTGCGGTTATTGGAAAATCTATTTTTTCCATTAGCGTTGAAATAAACTTATTATCAGAAATTCTTATTGCTATAGTTTCTTCTCCGCTAGTTAAAATATAAGGAATAATATCTTTTTTTCTTAGAACTATAGTTATAGAACCAGGCCAGACTTTTTTAAGTATTTTTTCTACTTTTGAATCAATACATGCTATTTTTTTTACCATCTTTATATCTTTCGCAATGACTGAAATCGGTTTGTTATCGCTCTGCTTTTTTATTTTTTGGACTTTTGCTATAGCGTCTTCATCCAAGGCATTTGCTCCAAGTCCATATAAAGTGTCAGTTGGGTAAATAACAATCCCACCATCCTGTAAAATATTGGCAACATCATCTGAAGTCTTTTCTATATTATTCAGATTTAGTTTTATTTGTTTCATAATAACTTAAATAAAATGACTCATCTGTTTCTTCTTAATCTCTAGGTTTAATTTAGCATAAATTGAAGTGCTTATCAATAAAAATCTCAACAAAACTCCATAATTTTTGAAAAACTATGGAGCTGATAGTCTCTAAATAGGAGCTGGTGATTTTTACCGATTATTCTCTTCTTGGGATGGACAAGGTGTGGTATCTCCAACCCTCTTTTTAAGAAGGGAATTATAAGAAAATTAGTAGACTCTAAATATGTTTTTTACATTAATCTTGGATAATTTTTTCTTACCGCGTCTTTTATTTCTTCTGGTTTTAAAATTCCAAATTCTGTAATAAATCCAGTTATAAATTCTGATGGAATAGTGTCAAAAGCTAAGTTCATAATATTAACTCCCATTGGAGCTTCCGGCCAAATCTCTCTAAATGATTTTGTCTCAATTGGTATGTCTATAAAACTACTAAATCCTTTTTTAACTTTTAAAAGACTTGTAACAACATAAAATGGTATCTTTTCATGAAATGCTGATAATGACATACTATATCCGCCCGTTTTGTTCATAGCTGAACCGTTTAGAGATATTGAATCTGCTCCGATTAAAACTAAGTCAATATCTAATTTTCTATCACTCTTGTTGCTTATAATGAAAGGTGCCGCGCTGTCTAGGCACATGGTAACGCTTATACCGATATCGGATAGTTTTTTTGCCGCTGTTCTTCCCTGAAGAACAGGTCTTGTTTCTATATTAAATATTTTAAAATCTATATTTCTATTATCTGTTTTTTCTAGAATACTTCTTACTCCAGAGGAATAACAGTGAGTAAAGATATTTAATGTTCTTGTTTTTTTTGTCATTGATTCAATAAGTTTTGTTCCATTTTTTATAAACTCTTTTTCATTTTTTTCTATAGTATCATTTAATTTAGCTGTTGTTTCATTCATTACTTTTTTGCAATCATCCAAACTTTCTATTTTCGGATCTTGGAGATCAAAAATAATAAATCCTATTATATTTTGCGCCATTGATTCAACGGGTTGAGCAATAGTCAGTTTTTTTGCTATATTTTTGATATTTCTTAGAAACTCTTCTTTATTATCTGATTGTTTAATAATCTCATCTTTATATTTTATTAAAACACTAATTATAGCTCTTGCTATATTTGTTGCACCTTGAATTCTAAATGCTCGTATCTCTTCGAAAATTTCATTAATTTCTCTATTCATTTTTTTTAATATAATTGATTAAAATTTTATAAGTTGGTTTTAAGTTCTAAGACCTATATAATTAATTTTATTATAGACAGATCCATTAATTAAGTTTAAAAACACTTTTTCTATATCATCAATACCAATATTTCTTCCGCCAATTCCATAAATATAGTTATACAAGTCAGGTTTTTTATCTAAATCGTACAAAGCGGATCGCACTTCAGTAAAGATAGGGCTATAATTTCCAAAAGAAGTCGATCTGTCCAGAACAGCTACGCTCTTAGCTTTTGCTAGTGCTTTAAGAATCTCCTTGTTTGGGAATGGTCTTACAACTCTTATTTTTAGAAGTCCAACTTTTTTTCCTTTTTTTCTAAGCTCGTCAACTGCCATTTTTGCTGTTCCGCATGTTGAACTTAAGGCTACTATTATATATTTTGCGTCGTTAGTTTTATATTTTTCAATAAAATTATATTTTCTTCCGGTAAGATTGTGAAATTCTTTATCAATTTGTTTTATTACTTTTTTACTATTTTCTAAAGCTTTTGCTTGTTGGTATTTATGTTCAAAGAAATAATCAAATAAGTCAAGTGGTCCGATTGATACTGGTTTTTTTATATCAAGTAGTGGATAGCTCGGATTGTATTTTCCAATAAATTTTTTAGCAATTTCATCATCTAATATTTCTACATTTTGAACACTATGCGATGTTATAAATCCATCTTGCATTACCATCGCTGGCATAAGAACATCTTTATTTTCAGCTGTTTTAAGAACTATTAGCATATTGTCATAAGCTTCTTGCGCATTTTCACTATACATTTGAATCCATCCAGCGTCTCGTAAAAACATTGAGTCAGTGTGGTCGCAATGAATGTTTATTGGCGCTGATAATGCTCTGTTTGCGATAGCCATCACAATTGGTAGTCTTGATCCTGACGCGATATAAACGATTTCTGCCATAAGCGCAAGTCCCTGTGATGCTGTGGCAGTCATTGCCCTTGTTCCCGCGGCCGAAGCGCCAACTACAGCGCTAAGCGCGCTGTGTTCTGATTCAACATCTATTAATTCGGTATCAACTTTTCCATCTGCCACAAATTGCGCGAAAGTTTCAATAATCGGAGTTTGAGGAGTTATTGGATATGCAGCAACAACGTCTGGATTTATTTGTTTCATAGCTACTGCTACTGCCTGTCCTCCTGATAGCGCTTTGTATTTATGTTCTTTTTTCATTGCCATAATGATTGAATTTAGAATTTAGAATTTAGAATTTTGAACATAAGCAGAATTTAAAACCTGCTGAACTGCCTTTTACTTATTCAAAATTCGAAATTCAAGATTCTGAACTTGCTATTTCATCAAAAACTTCTAGATACATCGCCGTGCTCCAAAGCTGGGCGTTGCATCCCCCGAAAGTCTGGTTTTCCGCGGAACTTACTTCGCTATGATGTCCAGCAATACCATAATAGAGAATTTCATTAGTACTGGCTTCCATAATTTCGTTTATATAAAAAGAATATTTATTTGAATTTAGTTTATACAAAACAAGGGCAACTAAATTGTTTATCCAATACCAGCTATTTCCATTATGATAACTTGCGCTATTTTCTCCAGTATCATTTGGAATAAATTTATCGCTTGTTATATCTACCGATGATATGCCTCCCCAATCAAGATAAAGTTTTGGTAAAATTTCATCAAAACATTTTTCCCATTTTTTCTTTGTAAGAATCTCTGAATGTAAATAAGCCACTAAAAAAATGTTTGGTCTTATAGTTTTGTCTTCTGGACCGTCCATTAATATTTTATTTACATAAAATTTTTCGCAAATCTTATCTGTTAATCCTTTTTTTAGAATTTCATATTGGTCATTTCCAGTGAACTTATATAGCAAATCATATATATTATATCTGCAAGATTGAACTTCTATTCTTTCTCCATCTCTGTCTAAACTGTCCATCCATGTTTCGTTTTTAAAGCTCGTAGCCAAGTCGTCCTTAGTTCTTTCTTTTAGTAATTTTGTAACTGCATTTTCAAATTTAGAAGTTATCTCCATTTTAAAATCTTCTTCAAATTTATATTTTTCAGATAGTTTAATAATTCTATTAGCTAACCAACCAAGCGCGTCAGCGCTTTGCAAACCCATTTTTTCAATTTTGTAAAACCTACTTTTAGGAAGTTGGCCGTTATTCATTATTGTATCAAGCTGTGACAAGATTATTTCCTTGCCCAAGTCTTCATTAAGCTTATATATTTGTAATAAGGAAATTGCTTCATCTCTGTGCCAAAATTGAAAAAACCAAGGTAGTCCAGCATAAGCTCCGTACTTGTTATCGCTTTCTACTATCATTGTATAAATAGAATTTTGCGCGCACAAATATGCCATTTTTATTTCCTCGTCTGCTATTTTTGGAACTTTCAGTTTTCGGTAAATGTTCTTTTCTTCTTGTTTATTTAATTTTTCAAAATTTTTAAAAACGGTTTTAACTTCTTTGAGAGCATCTTTTTTGTTTGTTGATACTGAAAACACTGCTTTTTTGGACTTAATTTCTATTGCTTTGTAAACAAATCTGTCCCAAGGGTATGAATTTCGTTCGTGATCTTTCTTATAGTACTTAGAGAAAAATTCTCCAATTTTTCTATATTTATTTTCGTCTGTTTTTATAGCTAAATACAGCATAAATTCCTTTTTATCACCAAATCCATCTTCGCTCCAATCTCTTCTTTTTATGAATTTTATTAGGGCATAATCTTTCTTTATTTCTATTTCATAAAATCTTCCTAGTTCTCTCGAATCGTATGGATGTTTAATATCTAAAACAATTTCCGCTTTAACCTTTTTGTTAGTTTCTAGACAAATAGAATTATATCCATTCGGCAAAAAATATTTTTCAACTATTCCATTTTCATACATTTTTTCAACTTCAAAGAAATTGTTTTTTATTTCATAAAGTTTTCCTTTATCTAAAATATTGATTTGATCAATAACTTTGTAAACTTCAAGTTCATATTTGTGATTCTTCCCACTGGCGTAAAAAAACCCTTGGTAGCGAGTTTCTTTTTCATCGGTTATGTGAAAATAGTTTCCCAAATCATTGCCTAAAATCAAGCTAGTCCCTTCAATAGCGCGTTTTATGATTTTTGTATTTTTATGTTGGTGTGTTACTTGCATATTATTTTTTGGAATATAAAGTTCTATTTTTATTAGACTCACTGCGTAATTAGTTTCTACTGCTCCGCTAGCTGGCGGATTGGTCAAATTCTCCAAAAATTTTTTCAGCTTAGCTTAGGCTAAACCTCAAAAATTATTTGAAAAATTATGTCTCAAAATATGAAGATTTCGTAATGAAACTAATACGCAGTGAGTCTAATGTTTTTTATCCCCTTCGTCATAAATTTGTTCAATATCTTCAATATCTTTTATCATTTTTTGTCTCCCGTCATTTTTTTGTTTAATTTCTTCTAAATCTTTTTCTGCTTCTTCATAAATTGCTTTATTCTCTACTATATCTTTCTCTCTTGAAAAAAATGTATTATCACTGCAAATAAACAAAATAATAATAATTACAACTGCAATTACTAGTCCAATCAATGCAAATCCAGCTTGTTGTTTTTGAGAATTAGTAGACATTTAGATTGCTTATCTCGATTATGACAAAATTGTTATTAATTGTGATTTTCAGAAACGATAGGAAGAAAAGCAATAGGAATTGTTACTTTGTGAATCTCGTTTCCATTTTTTGTGTCCTCCTCAAAAACTTCTATTATTCCATTTGGAGAAGTTGGAAATGTATAATCTATTTCTTTTTCAAATGGATATTTTGCGTCCATCCAACCGCCAGCCGTTATAAAACTATTAGCTAAAACATTTCCATTTTCATCTTTTATCTTTATCCTAACATTAGCTTCAAATACATTAGCTTCTCCAGAGATTAAAACAGGACTTTTTATAGCTGTGTTTTTTTGTGGAAATTTAATTTGAATAAAATCGTTTCCAAAATATTTATCTTTGTCTAAAACATTCACATTATCTTTTTGTATCTCATTTACAAAAACTATTTTTTTGTTAGTTTCAAAAACTTCATACGTTAGCATCCCAAAAACTGCGCCGATTCCAACTATTAAAATGACAAAAAAGATCATATTTGGAATTGTGTTTAATGTAATAATTTGTTTTGGCATATAATTGGTTTTTTAGTTTGTCTAAGTATGTGCTGGTGATTTTTTTATAATTCCCCTCTAGAGAGGTGGTTGGGGGTGTGTTAAAAAGCTTGTTACACACCCCTTGCCCATCTCTAGAGGGGAATAATTGGTAGACCCTAATTATTATAGAATTCTGCTGTGTTTTCTGGAGATGTTATTATAATATGTGATTCGGTTGCTAGTTCAAACCCAGCCCATTTATTTAGTCTCGGGGTAATTTCAAAATGAAAATGCAAATCTTCATTTTCAGGAGAATAATGCAGATAGAAATTATAAGGCGCGTTTATTTTTCCAAGCTTTGATAGTATTTTTTTAAAAGCTAACGCCAAACTTTCAAATTCTTTGTCATCTAGTTCTGTTATGTTCTTGTAATGTTTTTTAGGGAAAATCCAAGTCTCAAGATTAAATCGTGGCGCAAAAGGAGCAAACGCCACAAAATTAGCATCAGAATATATTCGACGTTTACTTTTTTCTTCTTCCTTAATTATATCACAATAGGGACATTTTTCATATTCCTTTAAAGCTTCAATTTTTTCCTGCACTAATCTAGGAATAATTGTTGTTGCAATTATTTGAGTATGAGTATGAGTTATAGAAGTTCCTGCTTCTCCACCGCTGTTTTTAAAGATTTGAACATAATTTATATCTTTTCTTTTTTGGAGATCTTCCATTCTAATAGAATAAACCTGAAGAACCTCTTTTATTTCATTTTCGTTTAAATCTGCAAGTTGTTTTTCGTGATCAGGTGTCTCTGCTATGACTTCATGATATCCGAAAGCTTCTCCAGAGCGCCAATATTTATTGGAAGTTGAAATTTTACTCTTAGCTTTTTCGTCAACAGCTGGAAATTTATTAGGAAACCATCTCACTCTCCAATTTTTTGAATCCCCCATTCTTCCGATTTCAGGCGGTGTCAAATTTTCATTTCCTGGACAGAAAAAACATTTAGATGCTTTGCTAGTAATAGTATCTTTTTCAAATTGTTTTATTCTTTTTCCTCTGTCTGTTGCTATATAACTCCAACGGTTGAGAATGTAGTCTTTTCTAAGTTCTATCATAGTTTACAATAAAAAATTAAAATATTTATTTATATTTTTTTAAGCCACTTTCAATAGCTTTAACTGTAGATTTTAAAGTTTTTGTTTTAGCTAGTTTGTTTGCTAAGGTATTGTCTTCTAAAACTTCTTTTATCCAATCAGCAAAATCATTTTTTTCTTTATTGACATGATGGCTAAAAGTTTCTTTGCTCATCACTAGTAAAGATTCTTTTAGATCTTTTAGGTTTTTTAAAACTGGACCATTATTAATCCAAAAACAAGATTCGTCTTTGGCATTAATAAGATTAGGTTTTTCTTTTGTTTTTCTCATAGTTTTTTTTAATTTTAATTATATACATTTTTGCTATTTAAAGTAGTTAAGGCGTAGAAGAACACTTTTTATAACTGTCATTTCGAATCCCGATAGGGTGAGAAATCTTTAAGCGGATAAAATGTATTTTAAAATGTATTTTTTTAAAGCAGGCATAGTGTGTTTACAGATCTCTCCATTTCGCTATCGCTCCAGTCGAGATGACAAAAATGTTCTTCTACAGTCTAAAATAGTATAACTAAATATTTTTGAACTTGTAGTAAGTCAAGGACAGTCCTTTTAGCTGGCGAAAAGGACTGTCCTTAAGCCAAAAAGTCTAGAAAGTTTTAGCGTCTTCTAGTCTGAATCTAAAATCATTTAGAACATTCATAAAGCTTATAAAAGCTTCATACGGTGATTCGTATGGACTGAAGTATTTATGTACATCTCCATCATTAAACCATTTAGTGCACATATAGTAAAAATGGTCGCTTGTTTGCATTTTACGCCAATCGTCTATTAGTTTTTCGTTGTTAGATTCCAAAACGTCTTCTTCAAGCTCATAAAGCTTTTTCAGAGAAGATTTTTGCATTGAATTGCCCGTCCAGGCGCTTAAATCTCGTTCAGTATCAGCCCATGTTAAAATATTATGAACATCAAGTTCATCCATTGGTTCGTAAGAAGAAATAAGTTCAGAAGGAGTTTTGAAATTATTATCAGGATGTTTTAATATTTCTTCAGGTAGAGTTTTCAAAAAATTGAAAATACCACTATCTTCCCACTGATGTTCTCCAAAGGTTTCGTAGTCCATAAAAAGGTTTATAGTATGTCCGTTGCCATTAATAGAATTAACCCAATGGCAAAATTTTTCTGCATATAAAGGAAATTCTTCCCAGCCTCTATTCGAAAATCTAAACGCAATATCATCAGAAAGTTTATAATTTTTCAAAAGTAATTTTATTTTTTTTGTTCCTTTTGGTTTATATAAAAAGTTTGGAGATTTATGTTCTAGATAATGTTCCCAGCCCTCAGCTAGTATTCCTTCGTACCCTAATTTTTCAACAAGATATGCTAATTCATTATTATAGGCAAGTTCAGTATTTCTAAAAATTTTTGGTTCAAAATCAAAAAGCTCTTTTATCTTTTCCCTGTGTAATTTAACTTGTCTAATAAATTCTTCATCTGAATAAAAAAATGATAAAGAGTGATGGTACGTTTCATCAAGAATTTCTACGTTCCCAGTCTTTACCAGTTTTTTAAATGATTCAAGTGTTTCGGGAGCGTAATTTTCCATTTGTTCTAAGGCGGTTCCTGAGAAAGAATAGCTTATTTTAAATTCAGGATTACGATGTATTAGGTCAAGTAAGATTTTATTTGTTGGTAAATAGCATTTTTGAGAGACTTTTTCCATCACTGCTCTACTCCCCTTTTCTACCAAGTTTTCATCGTCAAAATAATTATGATCCTGTCCAATATCAAAAACAGAATATTTTTTTATTCTATAAGGCTGGTGAACTTGAAAATAAAAGCAGACTGAAGGCACGGATTGAATGTTAAAAATTAAATTTAAAGACTAAAGTCTATAATATCAAAAACTAAATTAAACTATTGTAGATTATTATGCAAATCCAAATTATTTCAAAACTCAAATTATTTCAAATTAAATCCAAAGCACAAATGTCAAGATCATTTCTTTTTATTATCTTTTTTTGGTTGTAGTATTGAAGAAAATATTAAAGTTAGCTCTTGAGCTTCTTTCCATAATTTCCTGCATTTATCAGATTTATCCGGATTTGCTTTGGCAATCATCCTAAACCAATGTTTTGTCTCTTTTGCTTCTTTTTTACAAATAGCAATCTTATGCTTAAAATCTTTTCCTGATTCTGCTCCATCCGCTTCACAATAATTTGCTCCTATGCTTGTTCCTGATCTTATTACTTGTCTGATTAACGGAATATTTATATTATTTTGAGGCAAGGATTTGCAAAATTCTAATATATTTTCTCCAAAGATAGCAGTTCGCTCTTCTAAATCGTAAATTTTTTGAGGTTTTGGATTTTGAGCTTGATTTGGCATAATTTGGATTTTTAATCTCTTCCGGGTATAATTCCCCGTCCCTTGGGGCGTATCTTTATAATTCTAACAAAGATACCCCGTCCGCTTGCGGCGGGGAGTTTCATTTTTGGATTTGTGAATTGGTTTAAAAGTTTAAATTTTAATTTAACTCTGTATACAACATTTTTTTCTTATTAACTGTTCATATACATCAATAATTCCTTCTGCCACCTTGTCCCATGTGAACTTATTGATTTCTGATAGTCCGTTGCAAGAAAGACATTCTTCAAGTTCGTCATTGTCTATAATAGATAAAATTTTATTTGCCATTTCATCCACATCCCAAAAATCAACTCTAAGACAGTGGTTTAGAATTTCACTTACGCCAGATTGTTTTGAAATAAGTACTGGTGTTCCACTTGCCATTGCTTCTAATGTTGTAATTCCAAATGGTTCTGAAACGGATGGCATAACATATAAAGACGCCATTTCGTATATTTTTTTAAGTTGTTCTTCTCTTAAAAATCCTGTAAATAATACTTTATCCGCAATACCTAGATCAGCTGACTGTTCTATAATTTGATGATCCATATCTCCTGAACCTGAAATTACAAAAGTGACATTTTTGTTTTTTTCTAAAACCTTTTTAGCCGCGTAAAGAAAATAATCAGGACCCTTGTGAAGTGTTAGCCTTCCAAGAAATAAAACTATTTTATTTTTGCCAAAGTTAAAACATTTCTTAAGGTCTTTATTATTAGCGAATTCATCTTTGTATATAGCGTTATAAATGATATCAACTTTATTATTATCAACTCCATAGCTTTTTATAATTTTATCTTTTGTAAAATTACTTACTGCTATAATTTTGTCTGATCTTCTAACACCTTCTTTTTCTATTGAAAAAACTTGTGGATTTGCGCCATGTCCGCCACTTCTGTCTAATTCTGTTGAATGGATATGTGATACAAGTGGTTTGCCAGATACTTTCTGCGCTTCTATTCCAGGGAGAAATGTCATCCAATCATGAGTATGAATTATATCATGCTCAACTTCACTGGCGATTTTTCTTGCAATTTGTGAGTATCTGCAAACTTCTTCTAATAGTCCACTGCAATAATTATTTGCTAAATTTTTTTTATCTAACGATAAAAAACTCCTTCTGTAATTTTGAGAAGTCATATAAGAAGTAATAAGGGAATCTACTTTTTTTATTTTTATTTTTGGCAGTTCAGCAGATATAACATTTAAAAATTCTTCTGGAACTTTTTGATTTTGAGGAAGAACAAAGTTTATTTCAACCCCTTTTTCTGATAAGGATTTTGTTATACCATAACAAGCGGTCCCGAGACCGCCACTATTAAATGGAGGAAACTCCCAACCGAACATAAGAATTTTCATATTTATTTTTGACAATTCCTTAATAGATTTATTATAACACAAATCTAAAATAATAACACTACCTTATTTTGTATTATTTTAATTTCTCAATAGTATTTTTTATGTTTTCCTTAAATTTTCTTTCAGAAAATTTTTCCGCGTTCTCAATTATTTTTTCGTAGTTATAATTACTGTAATTATTTTTCATTCTTCTGATTCCGTCTGCCAAAATTTCAGGGATTGGATCGTCGAAAAATTCTCCTGTTACATTCTCAATTATTGTCTCTATTGATCCTCCTTTTCTGAGGGCTAAGACGGGTTTACCGAAAGACATTGCCTCAATAATGGTTATACCAAAATCATCCTCTCCTGGGAAGATAAGAGCATAACAGTTCCTATAATACTCATCAAGTTCTTCTTCTGGCTGAAAACCTAAGAATTTAATATTTTTTTCTGCCATTTTTTCCAATTTATACCTTTCTTGTCCGTCACCTATTATTATAAGAGGTAATCCAAGCTTATTAAAAGCTTCAATAGCTATATCAATTTTTTTGTAAGGACTTAACCGAGAAACAATTAAAAAATAATTCTTACCGCTGGCTCCATAGTTCCCCAGCATCGCAGTGTGGGGCAGACTCTGGGCTGTGGAGCCGTTTTGCTTAATACGTTTCACGGCCATGCCTGTTTGGCAGTCGTGTTTATTCGGACTATGGAACCAGCTTGCGGGTGGGTAAATTATTTCGCTTTCTCTGTTATAAAATTTTTTGATTTTGTTAGCTGTGTTTTTAGAGTTGGTGATGAAATAATCAACTCTTTCAGAAGCTGATTTATCCCACATTCTCATATAGTGTAAAAGTGGTACGAGTAATATTTTTTTTAACCCTTTTATTTTATTTTCGTTTAAATAACTATAATACCAATCCCAAAGAAATCTTGTTGGAGCGTGACAATAACAAACATGTGTTGTTTTTGGTTTTGTAATTATCCCCTTTGCGAATGAACTAGAGTTAGAAATAACAATATCAAAATCTCTTAAATCAAATGTTTCTGCCGCAGTTGGCATAAACGGCAATAAATATTTTTTTCTTTTTCTAATAAATTTAGGAAATTTATTTAAAAACGAAGTTCTTATTTTTGTATTAGGAAAATATTTTTCCATTTTTTCTTTGTCGTATAGTAGGGTGTAGATTGGCGCTTTTGGATACAAGCTATGCAAAGACAATAAAACTTGTTCAGCTCCGCCGAAATAAGTTAAAAAATCATGAACAATGGCAATTTTTGGGTTTGTTTTGTTTTTTTGGGTTGGCATTTTTGAGATTTAATAAAAGTTAAAATTGCCCTGCCTTTCCTTTTTAGTTCTACGGTGTTGGTTTTACCTTCCTAACCGGAGCCTCTTGTTTAGTTTTACAATGTTGGAGCCCGTTGTTAAACTGCTCTAATCAATCCTATCAACAACAATCACAGAATTATCATTTAGTGAATAATTTCTTTATTTCCGGATAATTTTCTCTTTGCCAGGTTTGAAAGGAAGTGTTTTTCTTTTTAGAATAAGAGCTTTTTATCAAAACTGAGATATATTTGCGATTATCTTTTTCCAGTAATTTTTTTGTTTGAGAAGTGGTGAATTTTTTAAATGATGCAATTATATTTTCTAAAGAACAGTTTTTTAGCTAATACTAGACAATGAATATGATTAGTCATAAGTATCGTTGGCTCCATAGTGGCTTTAGCCCTGTGGAGCCCTTTGCTTTGCAGGGACTATGGAGCCAACATTCGGTCAGAAAATGGACTTTGTTTTCTTTATTTATTCTTGGTGTTGGTGTAATATGGTTTTTCACAACGGGCTCCACTCAGGAGAGTGGAGCCAACGAGATTTAACAATTTAGTAATGTAAATAATGTCTCCCTTGCGCATTTCTCCCAATTAAATTTTTTGACATTTTCAAATCCACTTTCAATCATCTTTTTTCTTAAGTCATTATCACTAAAAATTTTATTTATCGCCTCAGCAATTTTTTTAGGATTATTTGGATCAACTAATAAAGCAGCGTTTTCTGCTATCTCTGATAAAGAAGATGTTTTAGAACAAATTACTGGGATACCGTGACTCATCGCCTCTAAAACTGGTAAACCAAAACCTTCATAAAAGGACGGTAAAACGAATACATCCGCGTTCTGATATAACTTATTTTTTTCTTTCTCAGAAATATAACTTTTTAAAACAATGTTATTTTTATACGACGATCTCTGAATTGCTTTTTTTATTTCATTAAATCCAAATCCTTCCTTACCAACAAGAATTAGTTTGTATCTTGTATCTTGTATCTTGTATCTTTTTTTAAATATTTCAAACGCCTTAACTAAATTCACCAAATTTTTCCTCTTTTCTAGCCTACCAATAAACAAAATATTAAAACTTTCTTTATTTCGATGCTTAATACTTAATACTGGATACTTAATACTAGAAACTCCATGATAAACAACTTTTATTTTTTCAGGATTAATGTCATAATATTTAATCAGATCTTTTTTAGTGGATTCCGATGGCGATATAATTTTACTTGACCATTTTACTGAAAGCAAGGTATTTAACTCTAAAAACAATCTTTCTCTAGTATAATAACATTTTGGACAATACTTGAATTCTAATCCGTGTATTGTGGCGACAGTCTTTTTTGGATGAATAATCGGAATAGTGTGCGAAGGAACAAACAAAATATCAATAGGATTTTTTTTTATCTCTTTTGATAAGCCAATTTGTGTCCATAGCTTATTATAACATATTTTTTGGACAATAAAATTTTTTGGCAGATCAAAATCAATTTTTGAATTATTTTTTATATATAAAAAAATCTGATGAGAAGATATATCTATCTTTGCCAGATTTTTTATAAATTGGTATGAATATTCTTCTGTCCCAGTTCTTTTTTCTATAAATGCCCTTGAAGCATCAATGCCTATTTTCATAATTAGAATATTGAATTTGGAATTTGGAATATTCAAAATTAATAGCTTGCTTGTTCTAAATTCTAAATTCTGATTTTATTTTTTAGATATAATACTTCTTTTATATATATCAAGATTTTCTAGAATTGATCCTGTTCCTTTAGCAACGCATAATAGTGGATCATCGGCGACATAGCAAGGAACTCCAGTTGACTGAGAAAGCAGTTTATCAAGATTTCTAAGAAGCGCTCCTCCACCGCTCAATACCATTCCTCTATCAATTACATCAGAAGAAAGTTCAGGAGGTGTTTCTTGAAGAACATTTTTTACTGTTTTTGTGATTTCTCTAAGCTCATCTTGTATTGCTTCTGTAATTTCGTCAGAACTTATTTTTATAGTTTTTGGCAAACCTGAGACCAAGTCTCTTCCTCTAATTTCCATAAAGTTTTCTTCATCTTTTTCTATAATTGCATTGCCAATTTTAATTTTAATTTCTTCAGCATTTCTTTCTCCGATAGCTACACTGTGTTTTTTTCTAATATATTCTGAAATAGCATAATCAATTTTATCTCCTCCAACCCTTACCGAAGAAAATGAAACAACTCCACCCAAGGATATGACGGCTACCTCTGAAGTCCCTCCTCCGATATCAATTATCATATTACCAAAAGGCGTATTTATAGGTATATCTGCTCCTATTGCGGCAAGAATTGGCTCTTTGACAACATAGGCAATTTTAGCTCCAGCTTGTATAGTTGCGTCAATAACTGCTCTTCTTTCTGTTGAAGTAATTCCGGCAGGAACGGAAACAATAACTTCTGGTTTTGAAAATCTTATTTTACCGCTAATTTTATTTATAAAATGTCTTATCATTGCTTCTGTAACTTTATAGTCAGCAATAACGCCATCCTTTACTGGTCGGCTTGCTTTGATGCTTTCAGGAGTTTTTCCCAACATTTCCTTTGCTTCATTTCCAACAGCTAAAATTTTGTTATCCATTACAGAAACAGCAACAACAGACGGTTCATTTATTACTATTCCCTTCTGAGGTATAAAAACCAAAATATTAGCAGTGCCGAGATCTATTCCTATTTTTTTTATAAACATAATATCATTTATCTTATTTGTTTTATAGCCTTCTCAGTATCCTCTTTACATTCTATCTCATTTGCCTTAATTGTCAATTTAAATTATTATATTAATAGTTAAGGTTCGTGTGAAAGTTAAACATTCAAATCCTAATTTTACTGGATAGTGGAAATAAAAATCAATATAATGTTAAATTGTCATGTGTTTTATTTGTCTTCG
>JAYEKL010000034.1:0-19247 GCA_034660995.1 Patescibacteria group bacterium
AAGTTAGAAAGTTGTAAAGTTGTAAAGTTGTAAAGTTGTAAAGTTAGAAAGTTGTAAAGTTAGAAAGTTGTAAAGTTGTAAAGTTATAAAGTTGTAAAGTTAGAATATTAGGAGGTTAGAATACTAGTTGCTAGCATGCCGACTTATCTCCTTTTAGATACATAAGCAAGGTTTTTACAATAATTATAAAATCTAAAAATAATGACCAGTTTTCAATGTAATAAATGTCCAGTTTTACTTCTCTCTCAAAATCTAATCCTGAACTTCCGCTAACTTGCGCCATTCCGGTACATCCAGGTTTTATGTTTAGTAACTTTTTATGATGTTTCTTATACTTTGCAACCTCTTCTGGCTCGTGAGGACGAGGACCAACCAAGCTTATTTCTCCCCTTAGCACATTAATAAGCTGAGGAAATTCATCAAGACGAGTTTTTCTTGTAATTTTTCCTACTCTAGTTATACGAGGATCATCTTTCATTTTAAAAAGCGGACCCTCTCCTCTTTCATTAAGTTTTGCAAATTCTGGTTTAAGATTCCCATCTTTATCATATTTCATCTCGTGAGCATTCTCTACCATAGAACGAAATTTATAAAGCATAAATTTTCTTCCTCTGGCGACTCTTTCAAGTCTTGCAAAAACAGGACCTGAGCTATCCATTTTTATAATAATCGCCATAAAAATAAAAAACGGAGAAAGCGCGACAAGTCCAAAAAAAGAACCAATAATATCTATGCTTCTTTTAAAAATCTTTCCCCAACCATCAAGAGGAGTCCGCTTTACTTCAATAAGAGTTATATCGGATATAGTTTGCATTTCAAATAAAGCCGCTTGCGCCTGAAACATATCAGGAACAAATTTAAAATCAATATTCTTCTCCTGACAAAAATCCAAAAGTTCCTGAATCCTGCATTTTTCAATATTAGTAGAACATAAAATAATTTCATCAATTCCAGGATTTTTATATATTTTTTCTAAATCTTCAATCTTAAAATTTCTTAACTTCCTGATAATTTTATACCCTAAAACTTTATTGCGTTTGACCTCTTTTTGAATGGTTTTCACTGCTCCGTTTTCTCCGAGTAGAACCAGCCTATGAAATCCAAACTTATATTTATTTGCCACCCAGCCTTGTATAATTCTAACTACAACCCTGCCGAATACAACGGTTATAATCGCAAAAAACCAGCCGGCAAAAAATATAAAACGGGATGAAAACATTTCCCGTTGCATAAAAGACGCAAAAATTATAAACATAAAACTGGCAGAAACCCCAACCATAATCTGCGATATTTCTCTCCATAGCTTTCCAACGCTCTTCATATTATAAAGTCCGATCAACGCAAAGGATATAATAAAAATAGGAGATACCGCAAAAACTATCTCCATAAAATTTTTAAAAGGAAGATCAAAAACAATTGGACGAAGATTTGAAAATTCAACATTAAATCTCAAAGAATACGCAAGAACTCCCGCAAAGACCACCATTAAAAAATCTATTGGAACTAAAAGCGCGTTAAAAACTAACTCTGATTTTTTCATAAGATTACAAAATTACATTGTTTTATCGTTTTATCGTTCTACATATTTATTGAACATCGTTGGCTCCATAGTCCCTGCCAGACGAGCAGGGCTGTGGAGCCTATTGTGATTTCGTTGGCTCCATTGTCCCGTTAGGGCTGTGGAGCCTTTTGTGATTTCAAACTTTATGAAAAGAGATTTAAAAAAAGTTAGGGCTTGTGATTTCGTTGGCTCCATTGTCCCGTTAGGGCTGTGGAGCCTTTTGTGATTTCGTTGGCTCCATTGTCCCGTTAGGGCTGTGGAGCCTTTTGTGATTTCGTTGGCTCCATTGTCCCGTTAGGGCTGTGGAGCCTTTTGTGATTTCAAACTTTATAAAAATAGATCTCCAGATATCTCTTAAAGCGTAATTTTAAAATTTTATTAGACGAGAAGAAACACAAGGTTCAAGTCAGAAACATTAAACCAACGATAGATTGGTTTTTGGTGGTAACTAACAATAGGCTCCACAGCCCTGCGGGACTATGGAGCCAACAGAACACATAACATCCCATTAATATTCTTCGATCTTGTGGAAAAGTTTATGTACACAAAACATTATTTCACGCATAGTTCTCCATAAAATCAAACAATATAACCAACGGCAGGATATAATATATTTAAATTATATAGGGGTTGGTGATTTTTACCGATTATTCCCCTCTTGAGATGGGCAAGGGGTGTGTAACAAACTTTTTAACACACCCCCAACCCCCTCTCTAGAGGGAAATTATAAGAAAATCAGCAGACCCTATACAACAAAAAACGCTTAAGTTCAAAGGCAACAAGCAATAAGCCGAATTCTGTTCCCCGCGCTAAGTTTTACAAGACAATTTATATCAATAAGTTAAACTCAATTTCAATTAAGATAAATTATTGAATAATATTATAATGTAAAATTTAGCGCGGGGTGATAATCATCTATCTAGCTTTGCCATTGCTGACAAAGTCGCGCGAACTACTTTTTTCCAAACTAATTTGGATTTGTTCTTGCACCAGGCAGGGTTTACCATTATTTGCCGTCACCGACAAAGAAAGAATATAGCCCTAAATCATCAAGATTTAGAACACTATTCAACTTTTCACCTTTTACCGCGCACAGCGCGGCTAGTATAGTCTCTGCGGCACTTTCCCTATCCCGATTGCTCGGAACGGTTGTCGTTAACAACTGCCTACTTCATCCCGCTCCTAATTTTATTCACATAATACTTTCTTGTAAAATTAGAAACGGGATGGGTGTTCGGACTTTCCTCCCCATTTTTAAAAAATAGGGCGATTATCTAGCTCATCACCTTAAAACTTAAGCGTTTTGACTTATTAAAGTATATACAAATCCGCTGATTTGTCAACCACAAATCATATTAACATATTAGGTGATTTTTACCGATTATTCCCCTCTTGAGATGGGCAAGGGGTGTGTAACAAGCTTTTTAACACACCCCCAACCCCCTCTCTAGAGGGGAATTATAAGAAAATCAGCAGACCCTATATAATAAAATGAAAGATTAGAAATTCAAAACAAACTATCGCTTTTCTCCTGGTTGTCTAACTCTTTATTTACTAATTCATCCGCCAATTTATTTTTTTCGCGCGGGATATGAATAAACTTTACAGAACTATATTCAAGCATTAAATTCCAAACTTTTATAAAAAGTAGTTGCATTCCTTCATCCTTTATTTTATATTTATGATTTAATTGTCGGACTACTAATTCGCTGTCAAGATAACATTCTAAATTCCCCTTTTTTATTTTTTGCGTTTTAAAAATTCCTTTTGCTTTTTGAAGCGCTAAAATTAATGCTTCATATTCTGCTACATTATTTGTTGTTTCACCAATATATTTCGAAGCTTTTAAAACTATTTCATTTTTATCATTCTCAATAACAACACCAATCGCAGAAGGACCTGGATTACCACGAGAACCACCATCAGTGAATGTGATTAGTTTTGACATAATAATAGTATTGAGTATTAAGTATTAAGCCAACTGATCTATCATTTGCTTAATACTTAATACTATATACTTAATACTTACCTAAGATTTTCAATTTTCTCCACCGCTTCATCCACTATCCTATCAATCTCTTCTCTATCTAAGTTTATCTTGTCAATCATTTCAACTAGAATATTATCAATTTTATCATTAAATTTGTTATAACTTTGAGAACTTTCAACTTGTCTGGCGAAAATGCCTACTTTATCTCCAGATTTTATCTGTTCCTGGATCAAATCTTTTCTCGCCGCAACCTTACCTGTTGAATCAAGATATTGTTTTGAATTTTCTTTTTCAATGGCAGAACTTAAAAAACTCCAAGAAATTTTTGCGCAATCCACTTCATCAGAAAACTCAACAGGCTCAACTTTACAATTACTAGAATTAGAAACTACAGGAATTGTTACATTTGAAAAATTTACCAAAGTAGAGTTTTCAAGCTGAGGCATTTGAGATATTCCATAATTCAAATCAGAATTTATGGCTAATAGGTTTTTAATATAATAATTATACCCTATTATCATCGCCACCTTACCATAAGCGAAAGCTTTGACACAATTTTCTTGATCAGAATTCCATGAATATGTTTCTTTTCTTGGATTTGCAAACCCCATATAAAACTCTATTCCTCTTTTTCCAGGAGTTCTCTTTTCCACTCCATTAATTACATTTACTTCTATTTCCTTATTTATGTCTGTTTTCCCTTTATTATCAATCACTTTTCCACCCCCTTGCATTATTAAAAGAGCTAAAATATCAGAGGATCTATTTATATTTTTTCCAGTTCCAAACGCTATACCAGCTTGAACTATTTCATCTTTGTGATCAAGAATAGTTAATTTTCTCACAACCTTATCAAATTCTTTCCACGATTTTGGCGGTTCTTTTATCTCAGCTTCTTCAAACATATCTTTGTTATAATACAAAACAAGAGAATCGGAATAAAGAGGAACTCCATATAGTTGATCATCATAAACCGTATCAATTAACGTTCTCCTTGGAAATATATCTAATAAATCTTGATGACTAATAAGATTATATTCCTGACTATAAGCATCATTTATAGCTAATGGTTCAAGCAAGTCAATGTAGCTACCAAACCAATTATTATTAATCATAAAAATACTTGGAACATTATTATTTTCTTTTGATTTTTTAATATCTTCTTCATAAGAACTAAAATCTTTTTTAGTATAATTTATAGAAACATTTACTTTATGTCCATCAAGATTGTAAGTTTCACTTTCAAACTTTTTAATAATCTCTTCCCAATTATCAGAATTATCCCAAAGTCCCCAAAATTCCAAAGTTACCTCAAGTGGTTCATCATTTTTTACATGCGCATAAGGCGTTTTAAAAGTAGGATAAGCGCTCACCAAAATATATCCTACTATAAAAAGAAAGATTGATATTAAACTAATAATTAATATAAATTTTTTAAGCATTAAATTAAATTGTTAAATTGTTCTATTGCTCTATTGTTCGACTTTATAGAGAACTATTGCTTAAAATAAGCTTCTCTGCGAACAAGCTTTTCCACAAGGTTGAAGAATATTATAGAATAACTTAATGCGTTCTCAAAACTCTCCAGCTCAATAATAATGACCCAGCGCAAATTGCTAGGTCAGCAATATTGAAAGAAAATAATCCATATATAGATATATAATCAACTATATATCCATAAAAAAACATATCAATAGAATTACTTATAATTCCTCCAAGTAATAAAGCAAAAGCAACAGACACACCATTATTTTTTTCAAAAAAAACATCCTTCTTAAAATACACAAGTAGTATTAAAAGAAGAAGAAATAATAGATATAAATTTGCAGATAATCCTAACAAAGAAGTATAATTTTTTTTCAAGTATGTATCAGCAAATTTTTCCAAAATAATTAACTTGCAAATTTGATCTAAAAATAAAACAACAAAAATAACTATAGAAATTCTCACGCTCTGCTGTCTTTTGTACATAAAAATCTATTACTTTATTTTTTTCTTTCACTGCATTTAACACATAATGTCGCTTCAGGCATAGCTTCCAACCTCTTTGGATTTATCTTTCCTCCACAAACAGAGCAAGTGCCATAAGTATTCTCTGATGTTTTTTTCAAAGCGCCTTCAATATTTTTAAGTTCATTCTCTAATTCATGCTCCACGGAAAGCTTATTCTCATACTCAGAAACTTCATCAGCATTTTCATCTTGATGATCTCCAATGTGAGGAAATTCTGTTTTAAAATCATCTTTAATTTTTTTATTTTTCTTAGCAAATTTTTGCAATTGAAAAATTATTGACTTTTTTTTAGTAATCAATTTTTTTTTAATCTTTTTTAATTTTTCTTTATTTTTATCATTCATATATTTATTGTTAATTTAATAAATTAGATTTTACATATCTTATAATAACGAATTCACACAAAAAACACAGCTAAACTGTATTTGTATAATAACATTATTTGATTCTTCAAGCAAATGAATGAAGAAACCAATTTTCAATTTCTAATTTTTAAACAATACTAATAGTAGAAAGATAATTTAAATAGAGGCTTAGCCTCCAGTTTGGAGGCTAAGCCTCTATTTAAATTATCTTTCTTTGTGGAGAAGTTGTACATCTAATAAAAAAGACAGAAATATTTTCCATCTATAAAAAATTAAGCAAAATAAAAGGCTAATGTTGCCCTAAATAATATTATATGGCTCATAGCCTTTTACAATCTTTATTTAGGTTATTTTCCTATCCCAGGGTGAGGGGATAGGCATGTTCACTTGTGTGTATTTGAACATTAAATGCTAATGTTCAAATATACACAAGTGACGCAACAACCATTTTAAACAAAGATCGTTTCAATTCTTTATTTTTTTAAAGAATTGTTTATGTCTCTAACCATTTTTTCGTTTTTCCCTTATTTTTTTCGTTTTTTTGTTTTTTCGTTTTTTTTATTTTTTATTTTTTTTAAAATTTTGCGGGAGAACGATGAAAACAGCAAGAGAAAACTAGATACAAACGAGGCCATCGCTAAGCTTATTAAACTTATTGCCCGCTATTTATATTCAATTTACTCCTGACATTAAAAACAGCTAAAATCTTTTTTTTCAAGGTGCAATCTCAACTTATACATACAGTATAGCATAAAAATAAACCTCAGTCAAGTATATGACAAAACATCATTTATTTGCCTGAAACAAAACAAAAGAAAAATCTATTATATAAAAAAGCAACCCCACTTTTTCCAAAACAGCGGGGTTGCTTATCGTAAAGTTATCAACAAGTTATCAACAATTTGTTATTTTTTAGTTTTTTCTTTAGTCTTTTCCTTTTTTTCCTTCTTTTCTTTGTCACTCTTATCTTCTTTATTCTTTTTCTTTACTTTTTTTGTATCTTTGTCTTCTTTCTTATCTTCTTTTTTACTCTTCACCTTCTTAGTCTTTTTCTTTTCTACCGCTTTATCTTCATCAATTATTGGCTTTAATCCAAGCCTATGTTCAGACGGCTCAATAGAAATAATATCAAATTCGTATGTTTCCCCAACTTTAAGCAACTCAATCCCGCTTTCTTCTGTTAGCTTTGATATATGCGCAAGACCATGAATGTCTTTATCTAATTGAATAAATGCCCCAAATGGATTTACTTTAGTAACTTCACCCTTAACTTTTTGACCTACTTTATATTTTTCGTTTACCTCTTGCCATGGATCCTTTTCTAAGGCTTTAATACTTAATGAAATCCTTGAATCATCAATTCCAATTATTCTACATTTGACTTTTTGGCCAACATTAAACAATTTTCTTGGGTCATCAATTAATTTCCAAGCTAACTCAGAAATATGCACTAATCCTTCAAGATTGTCATTGAATTTAACAAATGCTCCAAAATTCACAATACCGCTGATTTCACCTTCAATAACATTTCCTACTTGTAATTTTGAAACTTTCTGCTTTTCTTCCTCTGTTTTTGTAGCTTTTTCACTAACAACTAGTTTTCCTTCGTCTTTATCTAATCCAATTATCCGAACTTTAATGTCTTTGCCAACTAATTGCATTAATAAAGACAAAATTTTGTTTTTATCGCCATCACCGACTCTTGGATAATTTTCACTAGAAAGCTGAGAAGCTGGTAAAAATCCTATAACATTGTTTATCTTTATCATTAATCCGCCCTTATTAGCTTCTAAAACTTTAGTAATAATAATCTCTTTTTCTTCCATCTTCTTTTCTAACTCTTTCCAGACCATTTCAAAACTAGTCTGTTTTAACGACATCTCCACATAACCATCTTCATTTTCAATATCTGAAACAGTAGCAGCTATTGGATCTCCTTGTTTTAACTCTTTTATTATAGTTAAACCATCGAATTTTCCATAACCATAAACAGCCCCAGTACCAACTGGACCGAGGTCAATATAGATTACATTACTACCTACTTCAATTATACTACCTTTTACAACATCACCAACATTAGGAAATTTTGGAGCTTTTTTATCATTTAATAAAGCATCCATTTCCGAAATTCTACTCGTCTCTTTGACAGAACTTGTCATTTTTAGTTTTCTCCTTTCTTTTTTGGATTTTTAGTCTCTAAAATACTGTATTTCTAGAGACTAAATATAATAAAAGTATAATCTATTATTTAAATATTGTCAAAGGGTCCATTTCATGCTAACATATTAGCATGTTAACATATTAACAAATACACGAATTTTGTTATTGTTAAAATGTTAGTATGTTAAAATGTTAAAATGCTAAATATGAATATTACATGGTACGGACACAGTTGTTTTAAATTGCAAAATAAAGATGTTGTCTTAATTGCAGACCCTTTTGACAAGAAAGTAGGACTAAGACCACCTTGCGGAGCAGCAGATATTGTAACGATTAGCAATAATCATTATGGTCATAATAATTCTGAAGTTATAAAAAATAATCCGTTTATTGTTGATAGCGCAGGAGAATATGAAATTAAAAAAATTACAATAAGAGGAATTAATTCTTGTCGTGACAACAAAAAAGGAGAAGAAAGAGGTTTTAATACTATCTATGTTATTGAGATAGAAGATTTGAAAATTTGTCATCTTGGAGATTTTGGACAAGAAGGATTTTTTAATGGCCAATTAGAAGAAATAGGTCAAATTGACATTCTTTTTATTCCTGTTGGCGGAATTTTTACTATAGACTGGAAAGCAACAAGTACAATAATAAGTCAGATAGAACCAAGAATAATTATTCCTATGCACTATAGACTCCCGGGAATGAACAAAGAACTATCAAAAATGGATACTGTTGATAATTTTTGTAAAGAGCGTGGTATATCCACAAAAGATGCTGTTGATAAACTTAGCATAAAGAAAAAAGATTTACCTCAAGACGAGGCAAAGGTCATTCTTATGAAAACTACATAAGAATATTAAATACTAGATACTAAATCATGATAAATAAATTTAAAGAGCTACAGAATAAACCAGAAAAAACTAAAGTCAAAATTGTATGGATTTCAACTGCTTTTTGTATAGTTCTTATTTCCATTGTAGTCTATAGTAATTTGAATTTTAAAAAAAATACACAATATGATTCTGATAAATCAATATTTTCTTCGTTCCCCGATCTCAAAAATGAATTTAACAATTTAGACAACGCAAACAAGAGATACGAAATTGCTAGTGATGAAATTGCTAGTGAAATTGAAAAAGAAGGAACAAAAGAAATAGTAAAAAATTATATAGAAAATAACAATTTTCTTGAAAACGGAAATATTTCTAATCTAAAATTTAAAAATATTGAAAGATTAGAAAATAATTGGATTGTAGAATATGAACAATTTTATAAAGATATTTTAGTATATAAAAGTAGCATATCCTTTGTTATAGACAACACAGAAAAAAAAGTAATTTCTTCTAATTCTAATTTTGATCAAAATATTAAGATTGAAAACATTGAACCAAAAATTATAGAAGACGAGGCTTATGCCTTAATAGTTGTTGATTTAGAAGACGAAGACTTAAAGAAAAAAAATTCAGAAATACTTATTTACAAAGACGAGAGTGGCAGTAAAAGCCAAATTAAATATTATTTAGCATGGAAAATAAATGTCTTTTCTATTCAGTCTGCCAAAGAATATATTTACTTCATAAATGCCGATAATGGAAAGATCTTACTCCTCCACTCTTAAAGCTCAACTTTTGTTATTTTGAATAGCAAAAGTTCTCCATAAAGTCAAACAATATAGTAAGTATTAAGTATTAAGTATATAGTATTAAGTATATAGTATTAAGCACCCCTTGCCGTTGGTTTGGTGTCTCCGACCTGAACTGGATATTTCTTAAAACGTAATTTTAAGATTTTATTATTACGAGAAGAAACACAAGGTTCAAGTCAGAGACATTGAACCAACGATAGTGTTTTTGGTTGGTTTGGTGATGACTAACAATAGGCTCCACAGCCCTATCGGGACTATGGAGCCAACGGATAATCATAATATTCTTCGACCTTGTGGAGAAGCTTGTTCGCGCATAGTTCTCCATAAAGTCGAACAATATTAAAGTACGCTGTATAAATTATCGTTAAAAGATGAAAAGTTCCAAAAAAATTAAACACCATTAAAATAATTCTATTATGAAAAAAAAGGGTAAGAAAAAAGAAAATAAGAAAGAAGGATGCGAAATAAATTTTGGGAAGATTGAGAATAAAGCAATAGTTGAAGAAATGCAAGAATGCTATCTTGATTACGCAATGAGCGTTATTGTGTCTCGCGCGCTTCCAGATGTTCGTGATGGACTTAAGCCGGTTCATCGAAGAATTTTATATGCGATGCATGATCTTGGACTTAGGCCACAGGCAAAATTTAGAAAATCAGCTACAGTAGTTGGAGAAGTTCTTGGAAAGTATCATCCACATGGAGATGTAGCAGTTTATGATTCAATGGTTAGAATGGCTCAGGATTTTTCAATGCGCTACCCGTTAGTTAATGGGCAAGGAAACTTTGGTTCAATGGACGGAGACAGCGCTGCCGCGATGAGATATACCGAAGCAAAACTAAAACCAATTGCAGAAGAACTACTTGCTAATATTGAAAAAAATACAGTTGATTTTGTTGACAATTATGATAAAAGTCGCAAGGAACCAGCTGTTCTGCCTGCTAGAATTCCTCAGTTACTATTAAACGGAGCAATGGGAATTGCTGTTGGGATGGCAACTAATATACCTCCGCATAATCTTGAAGAAATAATAGAAGCAACTATTTGCCTTATAGACAATCAAAATGCGACAATAGAAGATTTGTTAAAATTTGTTAAAGGTCCTGACTTCCCAACTGGTGGAATAATTTATGGGCAGAAAGACCTTACAAACGCTTATTCAACAGGACGCGGAAGAATAGATGTTCGCGCAAAAGTTGAAATTGTAGAAAATAAAAAAGGGCGTTTTCAAATAATTGTTTCTGAAATGATCTATCAAGTAAATAAATCTAGCCTAATTGAAAAAATAGCCGATCTTGTTAAAACAAAAAAGATTGAAGGTATAAAAGATATTCGCGATGAATCTGATAGAGACGGAGTTAGGGTTGTTATGGACTTAAAAAACGATGCCTATCCAAAGAAAATTTTAAATAGATTATATAAACTTACTGATTTACAAAAAGCATTTCATTTTAATATGCTTGCTCTCGTTGATGGAATTCAACCAAGAGTTTTGAATTTAAAAATGATTCTTGAATACTACATTACCCATCGTGAGGAAGTTATTAGAAGAAAAACAAAATTTGAATTGGATAAAGCGAAGGAAAGAGAACATATCTTAGAAGGATTGGATATTGCTCTTGATAATATTGATACCGTAATCAAAACAATTAAAAAAGCTCCTACAAAAGAGAAAGCTCATTTAGATTTAATGAAAAAATTTAAATTAAGCGATAGACAGTCAATCGCAATTTTAGAAATGCGTTTGCAAACACTTGCTGGACTAGAAAGAAAGAAGATAAAAGATGAATTAGACGAAAAAAGAAAACTTATAAAAAAGTTGCAAGCAATACTTAAGAGCAAGGCAAAAATTATGGGAATTATCAAAGAAGATTTAATTGAAATTCAAGAAAAACATGGGAACGGAAGAAGAACAAAGATCATTAAAGGCGCTATCGGAGAATTTTCTCAGGAAGATTTAGTTCCAAGCGAAGATGTAATAATAACTCTTACTAGAGAAGGTTATATAAAAAGAATGGATATGGAAACATATCACGTTCAACACAGAGGAGGAAAAGGAGTTATTGGCGCAACGACAAAAGAAGCAGATGTCGTAGACCATTTATTTGTAACGAACACTCACAGTAATTTATTATTTTTTACAAATTTCGGCAGGGTTTTTCAAACAAAAGCTTACGAAATCCCAGTTAGCTCAAGAACAGCAAAAGGTCAAGCAATTGTTAATTTCCTCCAACTATCTACTGAAGAAATTATTACAGCAGTTATTTCTATAGACAAAAAAGACGACACAAAATTTCTTGTAATGACAACGAAAAATGGTATAATAAAGAAAACAGGAATAGAAGAGTTTACAAATGTAAGAAGATCTGGGCTTATTGCAATTAAATTGAAAAAGGGAGACGAATTAAGATGGGTTAGATCAAGTAACGGAAGCAACAGCGTTATTATAGCCTCTTCTAGCGGTCAATCAATTAGATTCAAAGAGAAAGATATTAGATCAATGGGCAGAAATGCCTCTGGGGTAAAAGCTGTTAAATTAAAAAAAGAAAGCAAGGTTGTAAGTATGGATGTTATATATGAATCTAAAAAAGAAAAAAGATATATCTTTACTATTTCTGAAAAAGGATTTGGAAAATTGAGCGACTTAAAATTTTACAAAATTCAACACAGAGGAGGTAGTGGAATAAAAACAGCAATAATCAATGTTAAAACTGGACCGCTTGTAAACTCAAGAATTATTAATGAGGATAGACTAAGCAAAGATTTATTACTCATTTCACGTAAAGGACAAGTAATTAGAACTCCTTTTTCTGATATTGCAAAATCTGGACGCGCTACTCAAGGCGTAAAAGTAATAAGACTTGATAGTGAAGACAAAGTATCTTCAATTGCGATTGTGTGAACATAATTGCTAGTCAAGATTTGTATTCAAAGTAAAATATCTATTTTTAAATTCTTGCTATTTTACAAATGTTTTTTATTGTTAAATTGTCAAATTGCTAAATTGCCAGAAGCAAATAAAACGCATGTCGTCAATTTGACAATATTAGCAATTTAACAATTTAATTCTTTAATTTTCTAACAAAAAAACAAATGGAGGAAAATAAAAATAATATTGGTTCCATAAGCGAAATTGGTAGTGGAGGACTTATGAACCCAGATGATATTATAAAAAAATTTAGAATTACCAAAGGCATGGTTGTTGCTGATTTCGGTTGCGGAGCTGGATATTTTACAATTCCCATAGCAAAACTAATAACAAATAGCGGTAAAGTTTATGCCATAGATGTTTTGAATAGCTCTCTGGAATCTGTTTCAAGCAAAGCAAAAATTTATGGACTTTTAAATATAGAAACAATAAGAGCAAATGTAGAAATAATCAATGGCTCTAAGATTGAAGACAAAACTGTTGACTTGGTTGTGCTAGCAAATATATTATTTCAGTGTAATGATTATAACTCTGTTATAAGTGAGGCGAAAAGAGTTACAAAAGAGAATGGAAAAATTGTTATCATTGATTGGATTCCAGACAAAGTTCCGCTAGGACCAAAATTTGAGCATTGTCTTAGTGAGGAAGATGTAAAAAAATTATCCATTAGCAATGGTTTAAGAAGTATGGGTAGTTTTAACGCTGGCAGTAAACATTACGGAATAATTTTTTCTATAATTAAATAAATTATTATTTCTTAAATAAAATTTGTACTTCTTTATTTAAGTAGGGGCTCCGATTATTCCCCTCTTGAGAGGGGCAAGGGGTGTGTAACAAGCTTTTTAACACACCCCCAACCCCCTCTCCCTCCCAAGGCGGGCAGGCAAGAGGGGAATTATAATAAGAAAATCAGCAGACCCTAAACAATAAAAAAGAAGTATAGTAATAAATTTTAAACTTATAAAAATGGCAAAAAAAAGAATAGTCTTATTTATCGCTATAATACTTTTTATTTTTATAGTAATTTGGTTTATTATCGGATGTCCACCATTTAAAAAATGTCCCGGCACTAGAAATCTATCAGAACCACCTCCCTCAAAAATTATCCTGAAAGTTGTAGGATTATGGGACAGTAAAGCTGATTGGAAAGAAATTGCCGATAAATTTAGAGAATACAAAATGAAAGAGGAAAATGGTTATTTGGATGTTATCATAGAGTATCACAGAGTTTCAGATCAATTTAATTATGAAGATACAGTCAGAGAAATGCAATTTGAAGGAGATGGACCTAATATTTTTATGCTGTTTAACCCATGGGTCTCGAGATATCACGAAAAACTTTTGCCTATACCAAAAACAATGATGAACTTGCCACAATTTAAAAATACATTTGCAAGAGTTACTATTGATGACCTCACGACTCCCGATGGCAATATATATGCTCTTCCTTTCTATATTGATACCCCCGCTCTGTATTATAATGAAGATCGTTTTTTTAACGAAAATTTTCCTAAAGCTCCAGAAACATGGGATGAATTCAAAGACTATGTTGAGAAACTCACTATTCTTGATGAGAACGGAAACATCGAAAATGCTGGAGCAGCATTTGGAGGAGGAAGTAATATAAATAGAAATCAGGATATTATTATTCTATTAGCAATGCAAAATAATTTTAGAAGAGATAGCACAAAAAACATAGTTTCTTTTAACAACCCTGGAAGTATTGCCGCTATAAAGTTTTATACAGATTTTACCGATCCTGCAAATAGATTTTATACATGGAATGAAGACCAAATATATTCTATAGACGCGTTTACGCAAAGAAAGGCAGCAATGATGATCAACTACTCGCATCACATGGACAATGTTATAAGTAAAACAGGAGGAACATTAAATTTTAAAGTTGCTCCAATTCCACAACTTGATAAAAACTATAAAGTTAATTACGCCAGCTATTGGGTTCCTGTTGTCCCTAAGATAGCTCCGTGTCGATCAGAATCCAGTAAAACTGACTGCTATAGTTTAGCTTGGGAATTTTTGAACTTTGCCGCTAAAAAAGAAAATGTTAGACTCTACCTGGATTCAACAAACAGAGTAGCCGCAAATTTACAGCTTGCGCGAGAACAAGCAACTAATTTTGACGACGCAAGAAGCGTTTTTGCAAGTCAAGTTTTTACCGCAAAAAGTTGGAAACATTCTGATGATAAAACAACCGACAAAGCCTTGGTTGAAATGGTAGATTCAATAATTACAGAAGATGAGAGTAAGAAAAAAACTTTAAGAGAAGCAATAAATATTGTTAAAAACAATATTAGAGCGCTAGATGAACAGATAGAAGATTAATCCATGAATCACAAATTATGAATAACTAATTATAATTAGGTTTTCAACACGAATGCAAAGAACATCGTAAGAACGAGGCAGTGCCTCGTCTCTACAAGATGCAGATATTAAAATTCCTATGCTTTAAATTGAGTTTCCTGTTCTAAAATTCACCTCCCGCCCATCCAATCAACCCACAAAAACAGAAAGACAAATTCTAAAACATAAATTTAAATTCCTATAAAAAAACAAGCTTAAAGCTTGCTTTTTATTTTGTTATTTTTGTGGGCCATCCTGGACTTGAACCAGGGACATCGACCTTATAAGGATCGCGCTCTGACCAACTGAGCTAATGGCCCGAAATCATATTAACATTTTAACATATTAACATAAAAATATTATATGTAAAGATATATTCTATTGTTCTATTGTTCTATTGTCAAATTGTCACACTACGCTTAACAATACAACAATAGAGCAATGTAGCAATAGAATTTAATCACAAACTATATTCCATTTACCGCCAAGCGGATCTAAGTATCCCCATGCGCTAAGAAGAAAATCAACAAGCAACCAAGATAAAAATACTATCAGAAATCCAGTAAGAACCCATTTAAGCGTTTGTTTTGCATTATTTTTCCTTTCAGGATTCCCAGCAGAAGTTACAAACAAAAGCCCTGTTATTATCAAAGCCAAAACAGCTACAATACCGGCTATTCCTAATAAAAAATTCATTCCCTGATTTAAAAGCATAATTCCATAACACATATCACAAGAATCTCTATCATCCCAAGGAGTGTCAGGATCGTTCCAGTCTCTTCCACATGGCACAAGACCGCCAGTTGTTATTGGAACCTGTTTACCATATATTATCTCTAAATTTTTCAAAGTATAATCGCCAGCTTGCATAGAAAAGATCTTAAGAGAAACTTCACAATTTCCATATACGTCTGGAGTACAAGTTGGAGGAACTATACAATTTCCAGCCGCATCTTTAATACAAGTTGATACAAGAAAAGTAGTAACCGCCATGCAATCAGTTGAATCAGTACAAGTTGTGGTTCCATCTGTACATATTTCAAAAGTTCCGGTGGTGGAAAGAGATGCACTAGCCCCACCGACTGTTATAGACTTAGGAACTGTTCGCAAGCCTGTCATATCAGAATAATTATAAGGATTATTGCCGCCAGTAGGATAAGTATCAATAACAGATCCCGCAGAATCCATCTTGGTTACCGATCCCGCTCCACCTACGTTTCTGTTTACCGCCCAAACATTACCATCAAAATCAATCGCTATCCCTCTTGTATGAGTTCCTCCTGAAGTAAATGGACTTCCCGCAAGCTGAGTTCCGTCTTGCCTAAAAGCATAAACAAGTCCAGGCGAAATACCACATGCCGCTGCCCAAACAATATTATTTTGATCAACTGCCACTCCGCAAATCGTTACATTAGGTAAACCTGCCGGGGTTGTATCAACTCCGCTAGTTCCATCTATTTGGTGAACAGCTTCTTCTGCTCCTAAATAATTGCCAAGCCAAATATCTCCTTCATTATCTATTCCTATCCCATAAGCAGCGCCATTAGAAAACGCTGTAGAACTGATAAAAGTGTTTGTTGTAGAATCTATTTTTACCACCTTATCGGGAATGCTTGACCTATCACTTATCCATACATAACCAAAAGCATCACCAATCATTCCATAGCTTTTAGTTGCTTCTATAGCCATCGGACCAGAAACAACAGTCCCGTCAGAATTAAATTTATACATATTTGAATCTCCAGTACCACCTACCCAAATCTTCCCGTTTATATCATAAGTTATCCCTCTCGGTCCACTGCCAACTCCATAATTGCAATTTACTTCATATTCTTCACAATCTTGAGAACAACTCCCATTATTTTCACCAACATTACATACTCCATTTCCACAAGTCCCGCCAGCAATAGTTCCTTCTTTTGGCGATAGCCTTGTTACGGTGCTATTGCCTCTATTGCCAACCCAAACATCTCCCCCTGGCATAACAGTTATCCTTGATGGATTATCAAAACTAGCAGTTAAGCCACAAATAGCAGAATCTCCAATAGTAGAATCTCCATTCGTAAATAGCTTAACCAGAGTTCCATCACTTGTTCTTATTTGAGCTAAACTATCGCTGTCTGAATTGGGTATCCATATATATGGCGTCCCAATTTCTGAAGCAGGATTAGTAAGTTCCATGTCAACCTTTACACTAAAAACAGTTCCGTTGGCTGGAAGTGAAATTTTGGGACAGTCCGCAATTGTATCGCAAGTTGTCCCGCCTCCTGGAGGAAAAGAAACATCAAAAGTTGAATTACCATCAGAAAAGGTTGTTAGCGGAGATTGGCAAACGGTCTCAAAACTAAAAGCGTGTAATAGCTTATGGCCCTGCGCAAGAAACAACCCTATAATAATTATTGAAATTCCAAGTAATTTTATTTTTTTCATAATAATAGAATTAATTTTATAGTGATAATATTCTAAATTTACCAATTTGTCATAATAAAGGAAACAGAGATATTCTGAATGCGTAGATGTCATCTCGACTGGAGCGATAGCGAAATGGAGAGATCTGTAAGCTAATTAAATTTCACCGAAACCTTTCTTATTCCTGGCATAGTATAGTTTATAGATTTCTCTCTCCGTTCGAAATGACAACTATGTTTGGAACAAGAACAAAACAAACTTGTCTTTCGACTGGAGCAATAGCGGAATGGAGAGATCTATGAACTAATTAAATCTCACTTTAACCTTTCTTTTTTCCGGCATTGTATAGCTTACAGATTTCTCACCCTACCGGGATTCGAAATGACAACTATACGTAGATGTATTCTGAACAATGTCATGCTGAATTTATTTCAGTATTGTTTTAGAATCTTCGTAGAATTAAGGTTATATTTGCTTATTTTAAGCTAATCGTAGCATACAATAGATTCTGATCCGCCAGCTGGCGGACAGAATGACAGGGAAATTTAAAGTAATACCACTATATATTATATATTTTTAGACTGTAGAAGAACGTTTTTGTCATCTCGACTGGAGCGATAGCGAAATGGAGAGATCTGTAAACACACTATGCCTACTTTTAAAAAATACATTTTAAAATACATTTTATCCGCTTACAGATTTCTCACCCTATCGGGATTCGAAATGACAGTTATAAAAAGTGTTCTTCTACACCCTAATTTTAGAAGTATTGATTATATCCGTCAACTAACAAATTGTTTATTACTTTATTACAAGATGATCTTCCACATCAATATAGCAAGACAACAATAGAATCTATTTCTCTCTAATTTGATCAACTTTCCATTCATCGTCAATCTTGACAAGATCTATTTCAATACTCTTATTGATCGTATCTGTAATAAGATTTGTCTCATCTTCTTCATAATAATTACCATTTTCATCAACCCAAACCAAAGTATCCCTTTCAACAATTGCGCCAGCAAACTTATTAATGCTTAAATTTATTTCCAAACTTGCCTTTTCTTCATTGTAGGATATATGAGTAGAATCTATTAATTTTGCCCTAGTGGAAAAGTATCTTTGTGGTTGGTTTTCTATTTCTTTTCTCATTTTCTCAACTTTATCTTCTTCTCTATTTTTCATTTCATTAGTCATATAATAATATTGCGATTCAATATTTGAAAAACTTCCCCAAGTATACGAATAGTACATTGTGGTAAAATTTTCAGCAAAATTAATTATTTTTTTTTCTATCGTTAGTTCCATATCTCTTTCATCATGTTCTTTTTGCCTTTTTACATCTTCAATTAATTGTTGCCTTTTAATCTCACTTTCTGATAATTCTTGCGCTTTCTCATCTTTTTTAAAAAAAACAAAGCCGGCCAACAAGACAAGCATCACAACAAACGCAACGATTTTAGCCAAAAAAAACTTAGTCATTTAGATAGATTAAATTTCTATTAATATATATATTTAGTGGTTGGTGATTTTTACCGATTATTCCCCTCTTGCCACTCCTCGTATTTTCAAGGTGCGTTATAAGAAAATCAGCAGACCCTAAATATTAAGTATTCCACTTAATATTCTTCAACCTTGTGGAGAAGTTATACGCATAGAACATTATTTCACGCAATAGTTCTCCATAAAGTCGAACAATATTTATTAAACATCGTTGGCTCCATAGTCTCGATAGGACTGTGGAGCCTTTTGTGATTTCAAGCTTTATGAAAAGAGATTTAAAAAAATCTTGCATTTAGGCTCCACAGCC
>JAYEKL010000035.1:0-19173 GCA_034660995.1 Patescibacteria group bacterium
CAGTTTCGCTATTTATTGGTATAAAGATATAGCTTGCCTTAAATTCTTTTTTAATTATATTATAAATAGAATACCCTTTCTCTCCGTTACACTCTTCTTTATCACAAACAATCCCTTCGCCAATATGACTATAAAGCCAATATTTTTCAGGCGACAATTTATAAATAAATTTTGGATCAAGACCCGTAATATAGTAATTGTGGGTATTATAAAAAAATAATTTTGAAAAGTTCCCCCAGTTAACATTAAAAACTACAGACTCTTTAGGAGTGTTTTCCTTAAGCCATTGAGAAACTTCCTGAATGCCATTGCTAGAATTATCTTTTTCCATTCTACCTAAAACAAATCCTGCATTTCTAGAAAATGAAACCATAACGATCATAATAGTAAAAAATATAAAAGATTCTTTTAGTTGTTTTATTGAAAAACGGTCTAGTAATTTTATTTTTTCTTTGATGTCTTTCTCTTTTCCTCTAACAAAATTATTATAAAGAAATTCTGAGTAAAACGCTATAAAAATCACACAAAATGGAACCCAATAATCAATATATCTTCCTTGTAAAAACATCGCAACAAAAAGAACACTAGAAACAACCAATAAAAAGTCAACTATTATTATTTGCTCTATCTCCTTTTTCCCATTATCTTCTTTATTAATAATCCTCAAGATAAACAAGACAGAATAAATAATAATCAACGCCAAGAATAAAGTAAAAGTAATAATAGAATCAAAAAAAACAAGTTCAAGCCCAAGAGGCTGCCACTCTGATATACTTGAAGTAAGAGAGTACGGCACTGCTCCCAAATAATAGATATTAAAATAATTTAGATTATTAGGAAAAAACGGATTAACAAAAAAAGCTAAGCTCACACCGAACAAAGATGCTAAAATTGTTTTATAATAAATTTTCTTTTTATATAAATAATTCACGAAAACGAAAACGAAAACGAAAAAAATAGACAGTGGAAATGAAGCATGAGCCCAAACAAACAAAAAAGAAATGACAAAAAGCAAAACATTATTTCTTTTGATGAGAGCATAAAATATCAGAAGAAAAAATATTACGGAAAAATTAAGAGGTCTGGCAAGATTCATTCTAAAAAGAAAGTATCCTGAACTTGAAAGCAATAAAAGACACCAAAATAAATTATGTTTTAATCTAAGATTTTTTAATACGAAATAAAACATTGCTACCATTAAAGAAAAGAAAAATAATGCAGCAAACTTTGCACCAAAGATTAAACTTCCTAGATATGTAAAAGGAATAAGAAGAAAATAGTATAAAAAATGAAGTCCAGTAAAATCATCGTTCATTACAGTAGAATTAAGCCAGGGAAACTCTTTTATTAATCCTTGGTCCCTTGTCAGCTCAGCTAATTTTATATATAAATGACTGTCATTCCCCGCTAAATTTTCGCTTAAAAACTGAATTACAAAAAATAATATGAAAACAATAAAAAAAATAAGAATTACATCTTTATTTTTCAAAAACAAATTTAAAATTCTTTTGTTATTCATTAATTACAGACTAAAAATGAATTAATTTTTCAACACAAACACAAAACGCGAGCATCGTAGGAACGAGGCAGTGCCTCGTCTCTACAAGATATAAATACTGAGGTTCATATACAATAAATTAATTTGAAAACAAAATTATAATGTGTTTACAGATCTGTTTCACAAAATCTAGAAAAGTTTTAAAGCGCCATTTTCAAATATCTCTTTTGACAACTGCCCGTTTGAAGTAATGAAAAGAAGCTGGGACATTACTATCACAATAAATATTAACACATAAAAAAACTTTTTATTTTCATTGTCCAGTTTTATTTTTTGCGTAATTAATTCAAAAATACCATATAATCCAACAGCAGAAATAATATTTAAAACAACAAAAGCAGGGGACATAAACCTAATATCATGATTCTTACTTATCAAAGTAACCATAATAAAAAACAGGATTATATATAAACCAATAGTATTAATAATTTTTTTAGGTAGCGCGTCAAAAACACGCTTGTATTCTTTTTTAAAATTAATAATAAAATAGGCAAACAACGACAAAGAAGACGCTTGCGCCATATATCCTATCATTACAAATGAAAAAGATTTTAAATAATCAAAAAAGACCCTATTTGTATAGCTACCAACCTCGTAGTTTTTTTCAATAACATATTTTGATTTAAAAATCAAATCATAAACTTCCTGTGGATTTGTAATTATAGTCGGTAAAAATATTATACTTACAACAATAAAAATCAAAATCCACGACAAATAATCTTTTACAATAAGTTTTATCTTTTTTTTATTAATTGGCCATGCGTAAAAAACAAAGATTAATAAATAAAAAGGTAGAATAAAAAACGCTGATAATTTAGAAAGTACGGCCCAAGCGCCAAATACCGCAGATAAATATAAATACTTTTTGCCTCCAAGTTTATTTAAAAACACAAGAATTGTCAGGAAACTTAAAGTTATAAAAATATTTAGCATCTTATCACTTGGAGTGTTCCAATAAGAAAGAAATGAATTTGTCGTTAAAAATAAAAGAGTAAAACTTGATATTATTTTATTAAACCCTAACTTTCTTATTAAATAATAAAATGATATAAAAAAAGCCACTGTTAACAACATTAGCGGTATATTAAAAGCAAAGCTTATTGTTTCGTATGCCATATAAACAGCCTGCTCATTATTATTGATCGCGTAATTAAAATCTAGACCCTCAGCTTCTTTCTCTGCAATGCGCCTGCCAACATCATTAAAATCAAAATCTATGAACTTCATCATAAAACCTGTGAACCAATAAACAGTTATCCCTGGCTGAGCTGACTGAATTAGTCCGGAAAAATCAAAACTCAAAATCTTATCCCAAAAAACACTTGACCTGCTATGCCAAAGCATTTCATCAAGACTAGGAAAAGTAAAAAAATTATTCAATTTAATAACAGCAGTCACGACAAAACCAGAAAATATAATCACCATAACAACAACAAGCTCTTCTAATTTCTTATAGTTCGCTTTAAAACTCATAAATTTATATAAACACTTTAACACTATTGAATGTTAAAATGTTAAAATGTTAAAATGATTTTGTGCAGGCGGTGGGAGTCGAACCCACACTCCGAAGAACACGGTCCTAAGCCGTGCGCGTATGCCAATTCCGCCACGCCTGCGCATTGATAACTAATAACTGATAACCAATAACTATCAGTATCAATGTACTACAAAAGTATAGACTAATTATCATAAGAAATCAAGAGCACGCACTAGTATTAAGTATTTAGTATTAAGTATTAAGCATCCTACTTAATATTCTTCGACCTTGTGGAGAAGCTTATACGCATAAAACTTATTTTACATAAAAGTTCTCCATAAAGTCGAACAATATTATATTTTGATCTTGCTTAATACTTAATACTAAATACTTAATACTAAATACTTAATACTAATTGTGCTTAATACTAGATACTGTATACTATTCACTGCCTTTTGAATGAAATTTCTTGTGAATATCCTTTAAATGACGATCTGTTATATGGGTGTATATCTGTGTTGTTGTTATACTTGAATGTCCAAGCATTGACTGGACAGAACGAATATCAGCTCCGTTCTGAAGCAAATCTGTCGCAAAACTATGACGCAATGTGTGAGGAGTCACTTTCTTTACAATTCCAGCTTTAGTAGCATATTTTTTAACAATTCTCTGAACACTCCTTGGAGTTAGTCGTAAAGAATCTTTATTTTCTGTTTTATCATTCCCTTTTTTGAAATGTATAAACAATGCTTCATCAATGTCTTTTCTTTTTTTAATATAGTTTACTATCGCATTTTTTGCTGAATCAGAAACGAAAACAAGACGTATCTTTCCTCCTTTTCCACGAATTGAAAATTCACCACTTTTAAGATTGATACTGTCCCTATTAAGACTAGCTAACTCTGAAACGCGAAGACCCGTAGAAAAAAGTAATTCCAAAATCGCTCTATCACGCAAAGAACAAAGATTTTCTCCTGTTATTGACTCTAAAAGTCTTTTTATTTCTTCTGCTTCCAAAAATTCAACTTCTCTTTCCTGTGTTCTACCAAGTTCTACTTTTTCACTTGCCAATGTTTTTATATCCTGTTTTGCCAAATATTTTAAAAATCCCCTTAAAGCTATTATATAATAATCTTGTGTTTTCTTCTTTAAACTTCTGTTTTTTTCGTCCTTTCGCCTATTAAGATAAAGTCTAAATTTTCGCACAAGCTCAGCTGTTATGTCTTCTGGAGAATAGATCATTGCCCATTCTAAAAAACAGCTCAAACAATGGTCATAGTTTCTAATTGTCAGTTGAGATCTATTTTTCTCAATTTCTAAATACTCAAGAAATTCATTTTTTAAATTTTTTATTTTGTCTATTGACATATTTTAATTATTGAGTTAATATTTATTTACTGTTCGCATCCTCTTAATACAAAAAATTGGATGCTAGGAAAACCTGTTTATCAAATCAAAAAGTAGCTTCTCCGTTCCATACTTTCAAGCATTTAAGCCTTAGATAAGGTTTTTTTTGATGGTTTTATTGTTTTATTACCACATTGCTTTGTTTATATCTACTATTTAAAAATATAACAATTTAACAATACAGCAATAGAGCAATATAACTTCATTTTACGACATAAAACAAAACTTGTCTATTTAACTTTTTTGTGCTATTATATCTTATGTAATTTCTGAAAATAGCAACTTTGTCATTTCTGTATACCATTGCCATTTCCGCGAAAACGGAAATCCAAGTAAAGCTTCATCAAATATTATTTAAATAAATGTTTTGCAAACAAATTAACAGTAATATTAGATGATATTTTAAAAACTGGAGATATTTCTCCTAGATTCCCGCCAGAGTTTATGCTAAATTTAGTTCAGTGCGGGAATGACAAATTTAAAAATTATTAAACCATCTACAAACAGGATCCGCGACCATATCAGAAAAACGAAACCAGCAATAAAACAATGTAATTAAATAATAACTAAAAAGATGATAAAAAAAGAGAAAAAGGGGAAAATAATGAAAACCTATGGAGCGCATAAAGACGATACAGGATCTTCAGAGGTACAGATTGCGATTCTTACAGAAAGAATAAAAGAACTTACAGGACATTTAAAAACAAACAAAAAAGACAATCATTCAAGAAGAGGTCTTTTGCAAATGGTAGCTAAAAGAAAAAAGCTTCTTAAAGACATTCAGGATCGTGACGAAGAAAGATACGCCAAAATTGTTAAATCACTAAAATTGAAAGCGGCTAAAAGCTTATCAGCTAAAGATAAAAAAGATGATAAAAAAGAAGACAAGAAGAAATAGCGAAGAGTTTTCATTTGAACACAAAAACCTTAAACATAAAGATCAAAGAATTGGTATCTTTGTTGACGCGCAAAATATGTATCACAGCGCTAGAAATCTTTATCAAGCTAGAGTAAACTTTAAAGAAGTGCTTGGAATTGCAGTATCTGATAGAGTCTTAATTAGAGCAATAACATATGTTATTAAAACAGAAAGTGGAGAAGAGAAATCGTTTTTTGAAGCGATGAAGAAACTTGGCTTTGAAATAAAAGAGAAAGATTTACAAATATTTGCTGGCGGACAAAAAAAGGCGGATTGGGATGTAGGATTAGCAGTAGACACGATAAAGCTAGCGGACAAACTTGATGCAATCGTTATAGTATCAGGAGACGGAGACTATGAACCTTTAGTTGAATATTTAAAAATAAATAAGGGATGTCGAGTAGAAACTGTTGCCTTCGGAGAGAGCACTTCTAGCAAGCTCATAGATGTAGCTGATGAATTTACAGATTTAAGCAAGGATAAAAAAAGGTTTTTGATAAAATAATTTTACATTGCTACATTGTTGAATTGTTGTATTGTTATGAAAGAGAAATCTGTTCCCGCGAGAGCAAGTTTGTAACCCGTTCCATAAGTTTCCTATTTTACACTATATTTGAATAATCAATAAAAGCTCAAATAAGCAAATAAACTGAAATTTCAAAACATTTAGAAATTGGTTGCAAACCAGTTCCCGCAGGAAAACAATTTGACAATTTGACAATATGACAATTTATTTATTATGTTCAAAAAATTAAAAGAGAAAATAAACATAAAGAAGAAAAAAGTAAAAAAAGCGGCTTTTTTGGCTATTGTTGCTTATGTTTATGATAAAATTACAAATAGAAAAAAATTAGGAAAGAAAAAGTATATAGAAGATGTAGAATATAAGGTGGAGGAGAAGGAGAAATAATTTTGAATTACGAATTTTGAATTTTGAATCAATTTTGAATATTTTAATTTAAAAAACTTCTTTTTGTTGGTTCAGTGTCTCCGACCTGAACCGGATGTTTCTTAAAACGTAATTTTAAAATTTTATTTTTGTTTACGGATTAGGCGAGAAGAAATACAAGGTTCAAGTCAGAGATATTGAACCAACGGTGGAGAAATAAAGTTGAGGATTGTGATGGAGATAAATAAAAAAATTTGGTATGAGCATAGATAAAAAACTACAAGAACAAATTGATTATTGGCGTAAATCTGGAAAAGAGAATTTGGACGCGGCGCAAGTTTTGTTTACAAGCAAACACTATGATTCTGCTTTATTTTTCGGACATTTAACATTAGAAAAAATGTTAAAAGGACTGACCGTTATAGCTACTAAGAAACCAGCGCTTTATATTCACGATTTGGAAAAGTTAGCTTTAATTGCTAATTTGGAGTTTGATGAAGATAGGGCAATTTATTTAAGAAGTATTTCTGATTTTAATATCGCTGGACGATACAAAGAAATTAAATTTGATTTTTATAAAAAGTGCGATAAAAAATATACTGAAAAACATCTTAAAATTATTAAAGAATTATTTTTATGGTTAGAAAAAGAATACCCAAAAAAGTAAAAAAAGAGATAGAAAGATACATAGATATTTTAAAAGAGGACCGTTTGCCTATTAAGAAAGTCGTTCTTTTTGGCTCTTTTGCCCGTGGTTCCCAGCGCAAATGGAGCGATATTGATTTGTGCGTTGTTTCTCCTAAATTTAAAAATTCTTTTGAAGCATCGCAATATTTATGGAAGAAACGAAAAATTTTTGATTTGAATTACACCATTGAGCCAGTTGGTTTTAATTTAAATAATTTTAATGATAAATACGATTCTTTGGCGAATGAGATTAGGAAGACTGGGGTGGAGATTGAAATAAAAAATTAATCAAAACTGACCTGTAGACAAACAATGCTAGCTCCAGTCTCATGACTTCAGTTGGTTCAGTGTCTCCGACCTGAACGGATATTTCTTAAAACGTAATTTTAAAATTTTATTTTTGTTTACGGATTAGGCGAGAAGAAATATAAGGTTCAAGTCAGCGACATTGAACCAACGGTAAAGAAATAAAATATTATAATTCAAAATATTATGCTTGAAAAAAATATAAGCAAATTTCTAGATAAAATTGCTAAAACAAAAGATAATTCTTTAATACTTGGCGGATTTTTGTTATGTCTTTCTTTCTGGATTGCTTCTACTTTTAACAATAGTTATAGTTTCTTTAGTTTGTCAGAAATTTTTAAAATGATAATTTCATCTATATTTTTATTATTAAGCGTACTTTTAATTATAAGAGGAAGAAAAAGCGTTTAGATTGTTAGAGGAAATTATTTCTATACTTAATAAATTTATACGAAAAGTATTGTTTATTGAGATAAACTGGATTCCCGCCTCCGCGGGAATGACAATTTAATTTAATCCGTTAATTCATAATTCGTTAATAATTTAATTAATCAAAACTGCTCCGCAAACAATTAGATTACGATATCGCTGAGGACGATATATTAGTCTAAAGCTTGCGGATCAGTAATAATAAGAAAGGAATAAAAAAATGGAAGTGAAAACTTATAAGAAAGATTTTGCGGGAAGAGAGTTGATTATAAAAACAGGTAAAATGGCAAATCAGGCCAATGGATCAGTAACAGTTCAATATGGAGATACGGTAGTTTTAGCTACGGCTGTAATGAGCGACAACGTCCGAGAGGGTATTAACTATTTTCCATTGATGGTAGATTATGAAGAGCGTCTTTACGCGGCAGGAAAAATTAAAGGAAGCAGATTTATTAAAAGAGAAGGTCGTCCGACAGATGAAGCAATTTTGTCGGGACGAATGGTAGACAGAACAATTAGACCATTATTTAACGGTAGAATTAGAAATGACATTCAAGTTGTTTTAACAATTTTATCCGTAGACCAAGAAAACGATCCGGATATTTGTTCTTTAATCGGCGCTTCTTTGGCATTGGCAATTTCTGATATTCCCTGGGAAGGACCGATTGGCGCAGTGCGAGTAGCAAAAGTAGATGGAGAATTGATTGTCAATCCAACATACGAGCAGAGAGATAAAAGTTTATTTGATGTTATTATCGCTGGAAAAGACAATCAGATAAATATGATTGAAGGCGGAGGAAATGAAGTTGCCGAAGAAGATGTATTAGAAAAGATTAAATTCTCTCAGAAATGCGTTCAGGAAATAATTAGCTTTCAAGAGGAAATAATTTCAGAAGTCGGCAAAGAAAAGAAAGAGGCAAAAAAAATTGAAGCTGATCAAGAAACAGAAGAAGCAATGAGAAAATTTTTGGCGGACAGATTAGACAAAATTGTCTTTGCAGATAATAGAGATGAAAAACAAAAAGAAAGCAAACTACTTAGAAAAGATTTACATAAATTTGTAGAAGAAAAATTCGGCAATGATCAAACTCTAAAATATATTGCTGATTTAGTAACAGACGAAGAAATAGATGCTTTGGTCCATAAAGCAATTTTAGAAGAGGGTAAAAGACCAGATAAAAGAAACGTGGAGGAAATTAGAAAGATTAGCGCGCAAGCGGGGGTCTTACCAAGAACACACGGCTCGGGATTATTTAACAGAGGAGAAACACAGGCTTTAACCATAGCAACATTAGGCTCTCCTGGTGATGAGCAAACTTTAGACAGTATGGAAGAAGACGGCACAAAAAGATTTATGCATCATTATACTTTCCCGTCATTCTGCGTCGGAGAAACTGGCCCGATGCGCGGACCAGGACGAAGAGACATTGGACACGGCGCTTTGGCAGAAAAAGCGTTGAAACCATTAATTCCACACGACAAAAAAAAATTTCCTTATACAATTCGCTTAGTTTCTGAAATTTTATCTTCCAACGGATCATCTTCAATGGCAAGCGTTTGTGGCAGTTCATTGGCGTTAATGGATGCTGGTGTTTTTATCCCAAGACCAGTAGCAGGAATCGCAATGGGATTAATTTCTAATGATAGTGGCAATCACAAAATATTAACAGACATTCAAGGCTACGAAGATCACTATGGTGACATGGACTTTAAGGTCGCAGGTACAGAAAAAGGAATTACCGCAATGCAAATGGATGTAAAAGTCGCTGGAATAACTTTGGAAATAGTTTCAGAGGTTTTGTCCAAGGCAAAAGAAGCAAGAATGAAAATTATTGAAACGATGAATGAAGCAATTCCAAAATCACATACTGAACTTTCTAAATACGCGCCACGAATTACAACAATAAAAATAAATCCTGAAAAAATAAAGGATGTGATTGGTCCAGGCGGAAAAATAATCAACGAAATTATTGCAGAAACTGGCGTAGCAATAGATATAGAAGACGACGGACTAGTAATGATAACCTCTAAAGACGCCAAGGAAGCGAAAAGGGCAGAAGACTGGATCAAAGACCTGACAAGAGAAGTTGTCGCCGGAGAAATTTTTCAAGGAAAAGTGGTAAAAATTATGGATTTCGGCGCTTTTGTAGAAATTCTTCCAGGAAAAGATGGACTAGTTCATATTTCAGAATTAGCATCAAATAGAGTAGAGAAGGTTGAAGATGTTGTTAAACTCGGTGACGTAATTGCCGTCAAAGTAAAAGAAATAGATGTTCAGGGAAGAATTAATTTAACGCATAAGGGAGTTTAGAAACTCGTTTTAAATCATTTAAGATATAAAGAACGCTTTTCTGTGTTATAAATTAGGTTTTCAACATAAACGTAAAGCGCGAGCATCGTAAGAACGAGGCAGTTCCTCGTCTCTACAAGATATAGATATTGAAATTCATACGCTTTAAATTATAAAACTTATTAAATTCAGATTCTAATATGTAGAATTAAAATTGTAGTTATGAGCCAAAATCAAAATTCAAAATGCAAAATGCAAAATTTTTAATATTTATATAACGCTTATGAAAAATGGCACAAAAATAAGAACAATGCAGGATGACCTCGAAGATATAAAAAATAATTCAACTAATCAGAACGAACAGCAAAAACCAGAGCTAAAAGCTAGCACAAAAAAAACACCTAAACCAACTATTCAATCAAATCCAATCGAACCTCCTAAGTCCGATGTTTTGCAGACAGAAAAAGATAACAGCAAACAATTTAAAACAGAAAAAAAAGCATCTTCAGACAGTTCTAAAAATATCTCTTCTAGTAGACCAGATGTTCAAAACGACAAATTAAAAGAGCTTATAAGAAAAATATCAAACCAGACAGACAAAGACTCTACTAGCGAAAATAAAACAGAGGAAAAAATATCAGCTCCGTCACAAATAAATGATAATATTGCAACAAAAAAAGCGGAAGGAGTAGCAGAAATAATTAATAAACTTACTAATAAAAATAAACCAAATACGAAAGAAGATGTTGGGTTAAAAAAAGAAATTGAGATAAAAGAAAAAAATAAACCAAAAGAAATTTTGAATGACCTAGTAACGAAGGAAAAGCCTAATGATAAAAATACAGATGATATAAATAAATTAAAAAAATTAGTAAACAAAATCTCAGAAGAAAAACCAGAAAACAATGTTGAAGATTTTGAGAGCGTAAAAGAGAAAACAGAAAATACAACTATTAAAAACACAATTCCTTTGGTTCAAAAATCTGAATCTGAACAAAATATTGAAGAAAAACCAGAAAACAATGTTGAAGATTTTGAGAGCGTAAAAGAGAAAACAGAAAATACAACTATTAAAAAAACATTACCAATAGTTCAAGAGCTTGAACCAAATATTAAAAAAACTCAAGTTATAAAAGAATCGGCCGAGAAAGAAGAAGCTAAAAAAGAAAAGACAGCTACACCTGCTATACCTGCAAAGAAATCTTTTTGGAAAAATATTTCAAAAAAATTAAAAAAGCCAAGCAATTCAGAAAAAATTAACGACCTTAGCAATAAAAAGAAAATTTCCAACATTAAAACAAACGACAAGGTAAAAGAATTTGCAAGTCAATCAGGAGTATTACAAGACAATAAAAAAGATAAAGAACAATCTGAAAAAGAAAACTTATCAAAAAAAGCTTACTACAAAAAAAGCTATATGTCTCCCAACGAAAGACTAATACACGGAAAACAAAAGTATTACAGCTCTGTCTCAAAAAGAATAAAATTAAGAGAAAAAAAGGATGAAATAGAAAATTTGAAAGATACCGCAAAAATGAAAAAACAGAAAAAGATTGCTACAAAAGAAGAAAAATACAAAAAATTAAAAAAAGGTATAATACAAAAATATAATATAAAATTATTTTCATTGCCTTGGAAAAAAATTATTCCTGTTGCAATTATTATTCTTACACTTACAGGATTTGTTTCATGGTATATTATCTCAAAAATCAAACAACCTGAACCACCTGAACCACCTATAGCAATTATTGGTAATGAAATTGAAAAATTTTTAAATATTGAAAACACAATAACAATAGCGGAAAAAGACTTGAGAGGATTTAATAATCTAGAAGCAGACGCTATGACAATTTTTAATTCTGATAGAAGTATTGCAACTATAAAATTATTTATTGTTCATGATGATGAAGATAAAGCTGATAAAAAAATGCTACCACTGCAAAAAGCGCTAGACGCTATTGGCATAACAGATATTAAAGAAGGGATAAATAATCTTCCAGATGGTTTTTTGCAAGAAACCACAGGCAATTATAATCTATTTTTATTTAAAACAAAAAAAGGTACACTTAGATATGGACTTGCTATAGAAATAGATAATGAACAAACTATGTTTGAACTTATGGGAGAATGGGAAGAAGAGGGGAGTAAAAGTAAAAAAATGACTACAGTTTTAAAACCTTTATTTGGAAATGATAGAAATTTTGGGGAAGTATTTAGTCCATTATCAACAGCATTTTATCAAGATGTTAGAATAAGATATGTTAACTTAACAAGCGAAGAAACTGCCTTAGATTATTTTATCTATAAGAATATACTTGTTTTTGCAACTTCAAAAGACAGCACATTTCTAATGATTGATCTCATGGATCCAAAATAAAGATACGCATTATCTTAATACTCTTTAAGATATTGTGTGTATTAGAAGCTACCGATTACCCCCCCTTTTTTTTGAGATGGGCAAGGAGGGTATAACAAGCTTTTTAACACACCCCCAACCCCTCTCTAGAGGGGAATTATAAGAAAATCAGCAGACCCTAACACACTATGACTCTATACTAAAAATCAGTTAGCTTTAGATAAGAAGTAGAAATTTAAAAACGAAAAAGCATAAACTTTTTAAAAATAAATTTAGTAAATATGAAAAAAAGTAGAATTTTTCCGATAATAAGTTTTTTGCTTCTTCTCGTGGCTATAGCGATATCAGCATATTTTAAAGGAATAGAAAAAGAGATAGAAGCAGAACAACACAATATACAAAACGAAAACTCAATTACAGATACAAACCAAGAAAATTAGTTTAATATTGGCTAGATAGATAAAATAGACAAGGGATATGTCCATGAGACCAACAACCAAAAAAACAGACGAGATTAATTCTCTTATTAGAATATTAATAGAAGGAGAAAGAATGAGAGATCAACGATCTCTTTTTAAAAAAATACGAGATGACATTGTTCATGACTTAAAAGTATTTTTAGAAAGATGTTCTAAAATAAATTAAAGGGTAAACTACCCCTTTTCTTTTTTTGCAGTCGCGGGTTATATGTTATTGGTTATATGTTAATCAGGCGGGATGCCGGAGCGGTTGAACGGGGCAGTTTCGAAAACTGCTATACTTTAAAAGGTATCGGGGGTTCGAATCCCTCTCCCGCCGCAAAATGGTATGGTTTATAGATTTCTCACCACTATCGGAATTCGAGATGACAGAAACATTTGTCAAAGGAATGCGTAAATGTCATATAAAGGAAACAGAGATATTCTGAATGGTATATGTCATCTCGACTGAAGCACTGAATAAATTCAGTATAAACTTCGCGAAATGGAGAGATCTGTAGACTAATTAAATCTCACCGAAACCTTTCTTTTTTCTGGCATAGTATGATTTTGGTTTCTGCGAAATCGGTTATTGTTTTTTTGGTGTTTGGTTATTTTTTGGTTATTGTTTCTTGTACCATTGTATTTTTTATATACTTCTTTATTTTTTGCATTTTTTGATATTCCATTAGGTATTGACAAACCCCTATAATTGTGCTAGACTGCTTTGTTATAGTAGTATATAATAAAAATAGGAAAAAAGAGGAGGGAATAGGTTAATACCTATTTAGATTGTTCTTTTTAAAAATCAGTTTTTTCAAGGTGGTTTTTCTTGTTGGATATATCGCAGTCAAAAGTTCATAAAGTATAAAGTTCATAAAGTAAACAAATAAATTACTTTTAACTTTACAAACTTTCTAACTTTTAACTAAAACGCATAGCCAATAAAAAAACCTACCTTGAAATATTTAAGGAGGTGAAACCAAGAAGAAACAACACGGAGCTGATATAAATGGCAAAAACAACATCGGGAGTAGAAACAGGAATACAGAGCAGTGGAATAGATTTTTCGCTGTTATTGAAAGGAATTGCTGTTGTTATTGTAATAGCAGTAGTTGGAATGATTCTAGTTAGTTCCCCTTCTGGAAATGATGCTGGAAAAGATCAGGAAAGAGTACCAGATCCTGGATCAAGTGGAGTTCCCGTGGCTGGAGGAGCTGCTGGAGGAGGAATAGTAACCTTAAAAGAAACTTCTAGAGAAATCGGATACTCTGGCATATATTATCCGATTGACAATGTTCCAAATATTATAATACCTAGAGGAGGAACAGAGGATGGACTCAGAGTCATAAATCTAAGATACGAAAATGGGAAAATAAAGTTTTGTGTCAAGGATTCAATGGAAAAACACACAGACTATCATTCTCGTCTCTATGTCAATGTAGGGCTAGACACTAGTACTGTGCAGGAATTTCTAATAGTGGACATGCCAAAAGGCAAAATAATGTGTTATGAAACACATTACGACATATCAGAGAGTTTGGGTAAACACGCAAAAAGTATATATGCAAAAATGAGAGTGGAAACTACAAAAAGATGATGATGATTCAATATCATCTTTTTTTATTAAGCTAAATCACTGGACTATTATTTGGAACCATATGACATTTCTATTGGGGATTGACAATTATTTGGAACCATTTTTCAAGATTATTATCATGACATATACAACTATTGGGAATATCAGGAGGAGGACCAGGATCACATGACATATCCATTTTAACACTCACTCCAACCCATACAGATTGAGGAGGAGGAGTAGTAGAAGGGAAAAGTTTAGGGGGAGGAGGAGTTACAGTAGTAAAAGTATGCCTATAAATTGGATAATCAGAAGAATTAAATAGATGAGAATCAGTATAACAATCTGGAACATTTCCAGCCCACCAACATGCTATATCGCTTGGATTGCAACAATTTCCCCAAGTGCTAGAGCAATTAGGATTAGTATTCATACAACACCATTCACTAACGCTTACAGGAGTTACACCATCAATTGCATCCCAATTAGTTGCTATATGAACTAAACCACCATTACAATCTCTCATACGAGAGAAATCAAAATATACAGGTTTGTCGACAGTTACCGTAAAATTTTCTCCTTCTCCAATACCAACAACACCTTCTACGCTATGACCAGCTCTCAAATCCCAATTTACTCCATGATAGTTATTATCCGAAGCATAAGCCGGATTACTACAAACAGCATTACAATCAAGAGGCCCGGCACTATATTTAGGCTCAACAAAAACATCATCAATACACTTACACCTTCCATTATAAGGCGCTTCATCAAAATTCAAACTTGTAAATAAAGGCGGTGATCCTTGTACAATACAAGGATAAGGATCAGGTAATTTACAATGACCTTTTTTGCACTCTGTATGACAATCTCCAGCATTAGATTGCGTAGAAAGATCAGTACCGTCGTTACAAATGCACTTACCAGAGCCAGCAGGATCGTCAAATAATTGATAGCAAGCTGCAAGATGAACAGTAGAAGGCGTAAAAGATGATCCTGGTTGTTTGATATATAAAGCATCTGGATTTATAGTAGCGATAAAGATCCAAGAAAAAAGAGCGAGAATTAACCCGACAACAGCATTTTGGATTATATCCTTAGCATCAGAGATAGCGGCGGAATTTCCTGCGGCAGTAATATATCTCATTCCACCAATTATTAACATCATTACCGCTACTATTCCAACGATACTAAGAATAAAGTTATACAGTCCAAGCATATACATAGAAAGATTTACCGTTCCACTAGCAGGAAGACCAGGAATTCTAACAAGTGGAGTCCATTCCACGGCGCTAGCAAAGTTTGCGTATGTTAACGCAAATATAAAAGTTACCATACTAACCGCTTTTTTTATATTCATAATATTTATTTACTTTATTAAATCAATTTAACTTTTTTCTTTATTGCCCTTTCTAAAATCAAGATAATTTAGAATAACAGCAATAGCGTTAAAAGGCAAAAGCTCAACTAAAGGAACATTTTCAAGTCCGAATAACATTAAAACAGAACGGATTGTAACCTTTGCCATTTTTTTATTTTTTCCTTTGGACTCGCTAAAAATTAAAATCCAAGTTATTGTAATTATCAAGGAAGAACAAAAGTTAATAATAAATGCTATAATCGTTGGAATAGCAGCTAATTCTACACCAAGAGTGCCAATAAGATCAATTAAATCTACTAGTATGGCCAAAATCAAAGTTATCACAGTCAACAATTTAACCGCGCCAGCAGGTGCATGACTTTTTTTTGCTGTAACCGCTCTTTTTTTGATTTCTTGAGCTTTTTTAAGCATTGCCTTTTTTTGCGCCTTCAATTTTTTTGCCATCCTTTCTTTCCGTTTTTTCGCTTGTTCCCTAGCTGTTTTTATCTGATTTTGTTTATCTTGAGCTATTTTACTCATTCGTTTTACTTGCTCTTGGTTTTTAACTTTTTTAATAGCTCTGTCTTTAATCATTTTCGCCTTTTCTTGCGTCTTCTGCTGTCCAGCTTTTAATCTAGAATTCACGGAATTGATAGCTCTACCTTTAATTCCTTGCGCCTTCTCTTGTATTTTTTGCCGTCCGGCTCCTAATCTAGAATTCGCAGGATCAGCATTATCTTTTTGACGATTTTTGTCAGCATTTTCCGATTTTTCTTGCGCGGCCATAGCCTCAGACGACAAGGCTCTATCTTTTTCATTATCAGAAAGACCTTTAATCTTTTTTCCTAATGTTTTTAAACCAACATTTTTAAGATCTCTAAATTCATGCTTAACACCATCTTCTATATTTTTTGAAATAGCAGCTTTTATTCTTTCTGTCTCTTCCTTCTTTTGTTTATCATCTAACTTTTCCATTTTTATAATTGAATAGTAATTTACAGCAACTAGCTACACATAATTCATTTTATTAATTTCGATAAGTTACTATAAAATTATGCAACATTTTTGTTATATAATTAGCATAGAACAATATTGTCACAACATCCTTCTATTTATAATATCCTTTGACTTTATAAAGAGGTGATATGTGTAGAGTTCTCTGTAAAGTTGAACGATATTGAAGCAATTACCAGCCCCCAAATATTCTTCGACCTTGTGGAGAAGTCAAACGCATAGAAGTTCATTTCACGCAAAAGTTCTCCATAAAGTCGAACAATATTAAAAGAGGTAGGAACACAGCAATATTACACCATATTCTTTAAATTCTAAATAGTATTCTAGTCCTTACGCCGTTTCTTTGATTTCTTCTTTTGCTTTCTCAATTTCAAGAAGCTGTTCGGGATCAGAAGTTATAATCTGATCTTCTGAGTAAGAAGCAACAATTCTTATCGCGGCGCGTTTTGAACCAGCAGAGAAAATTCCTTCTCCAACATTACTTTCTAAAAGTAAAAACTTTTCTTCATCAGTAAGATAAAATGTATTAACTACAACTTTAATAGCCGCCGTAGATTGTTTTAATAAAAGCTGAATTGAAGAATTGGTAACAATCGGTTTTCCATATTTTGAAGTCATAAAATCAGTTACATCTTGAGTAATCGTAGTCAATCCTAAATAATATTTTCTACACCTCTTTGCAATTCCAAAAAGGAAAGATGCCGCGTCTTCGTGTTGCATCATAACCCATGCCTCGTCAACAACCATTATTCTTCTTTTCATTTTTGATCTAATCAATGTCCAAATATAGTGCAAAACCAAATACATCGCAACAGGACGAAGTTCTTCTTCCATATCACGAATATTGAAGACCACCATACCAGATTCAATATTAATATTTGTTCTATGATTTAAAAATCCAGCAAAAGTTCCTTCAGTATATTTTTTAACTCTAATAGAAAGACTTTTTGCTCCCGTCATATTTTCTAACACCATTTGCAAATCACCCATTGTTGGAGGCTCAAGATCGGAAAAATCAGTATCAGGAGTTATATCTTTAATGGCATAAGTTTCTGCGATTGCTTTATCTAAAATAGAATCTTCGTCAGGAGAAATTTTTCCAAGCATAACCTTAACAAGACCAGCAATATCAGAAATTGCTTTTCGCAAAACATCAGCCGGTGTCTCATCTTCAATTGCTGATGGTAAGTCAAAAGGATTTATGTGATGTTTTGAAGATAAAGAAATTCTCATAAAAGCTCCGCCAACTGTATCACAAAGATGTCTATATTCATTCTCAGGATCAACAATAATAACATCCGTTTCCATCATCAAACTTCTTAAAATCTCAATTTTTACAGCATAACTTTTTCCAGCTCCAGATTTAGCGAAAATAACCATATTCGCATTTTCCATTGAAAATCTATCAAATAAAATTAAACTATTATTATGTCTGTTAATTCCATATAATATTCCCTGATTAGAAGTTAAATCACTAGAAACAAAAGGAAATGTAGTTGAAAGAGGAGAGGTGTTCATATTATTACCAATCATCAATTTATCACTTCCAAGAGGCAATGTTGAATTAAAACCTTCTTCCATCTGCATAACAGTAGGCTTTAAATAAATAAGTTTTGCTTCTAAAATTGATTCTATTCGCGTCTCAACCTTACTTAATTGCTCCTTTGTATCTCCATATACCGTTATATAAAGACCAAATTGAAAGAAATGCTCAACACCTTGTTGAAGATCGTCTCTAAGCCCTTCTACATCTTGATATGCAGTTTCCAAGATCGGATCTCTCACCATTCCCTTTTCCTCGTTCATTGATATTTGCGACTGAATTTGAGTAACAGTTTTACGAAGACTTTTTAATATCTCAGCAGTGCTCTGAGGATGAATAAACATAGCAACATCAAAAGTATTGTCAAAATTTATAATCGGAGAAAACCAATTTGTCTGAAGAAATCTAGGATAAGCATATACGAAAATACTAGAAGCAAGCTTTTTATTAATTGTGATATGATCACTTTCTATTTTGAAAGCAGCTGGAGCAATAATATCTTTTACAGTAGCTAATCCTTTTTGATATATTTTTTCAGACTCCAAAAGAGCCGACTTTTCAGAAGAACTTTCTTTTTTATTTACTCCTTTTTTTTGTGAAGATAGTTTTTTAAGAAAAGACATAATTAGTATTAAGTAGTTAGTATTAAGTATTAAGTATTAAGCAAAATTAAAATATATTGGTTATTGATGTTTGCCTCGTCAGAGTCTCTCTGCAGAGGACTCTGACGGAAATCTCATTCATCCCGCTTTCTCGTCAGAGTCCCTATCGGAGACTCTGACGGGGCAGAATTCTATAATTCTTAAATAATGTTTAAATTTTTAATTTCAAAAAATTATAATATCTTCGCCAAATCTAGCAGTTCTTTCTTCTAAATCATAATTCATAAATTTAATGTTTT
>JAYEKL010000036.1:0-3800 GCA_034660995.1 Patescibacteria group bacterium
CTCTGTCTGTGTAAATATTTAATGAGTGACGCTTGATTTCTAAATAAAAAAACACCAAATAATTAGCGTTTCAGGGCCCCAAGAAATCGGGACGGTTCCACCTGTATTTATATCTTTCAAATTGTTTAGAAGCTTAGTTCCGAATATTTCGAAATTGAGAGTTTTTTGTCATCCTGAACTTGTTTCAGGATCTATAATCTACTAAAATATGTCTTTTGATTTATGGTTAAGACAAAATGTAACAAATGGTAGATTCTGAAATAAATTCAGAATGACAATTATTCCCAAAAACGGTTGGTAGCCGTTCCAATCACTTCTGAATATAGTTTAAAGGATTTTTAAAATTGTGTCAAAAAAAATAGGAGATATCAATTATCGTCCTATATTATATGTGGATGTCCCAGAATTCTTGTTTCTTGTATCTGAAACCTATAACCTTACTGGCTCTGAAAATAATTTTGTTTACATTTTTACTATAATAGTTTTTAATGTAATAATCAAACATTTTCAGTATATTTTCTCTACATTTAAAAGAGTACTTTTCTTTCAATAGTTCATATACTGCGCAAGCGTCAAAAACAAGATCACTTCTGTCTTGCCTACATGTCCTTCTTCTATTGGCTTCTTCCAACAATTCATCGGCATAACTGCAAAATTCTTGAGGGTCTACAGAAATATTCATCTTTTGCGCAATTTCTAGGCAAGTAGCTGGATATCTCTTTTTACCTCCCTCTATTATTTTTTCAAAGATACTCTGAACTTCTTCTTCTGGAATTTTGAATACTTTAATAAAGTCCTCTATTTCTGAAAAATGACGTCTCCAGAAGCCAGGTTCCATTAATACTACACCCTTTTTCAACGCCTTCCTGAACAGTCCTTTCATCTCAATTTCTGGAAGATGGAAAATCTTGATTAGGTTTTTTATTTCCTTGGAAGAACTAGCCCAAATCTTGATTTGTCCTCCAAGTTTTTCTTTGCTAGATAACACTTCTAGCAATTTATTTTCCCAAAATAACGCTCCCTCTTCTGTGTCCTCTGCAACTATATGCAGATTTGTGATTAACTGCTCCTTTAAATAATATGGGCAATCAACAAGATATAGAGAAAGAGATCCTTTAATTGCTACAGACGTTTGTTGTAACTTATCTAAAAGTCTTCCCTGAACATCTTTCATATTCAAAGAAAATCCAGACAAACTCTTCACTATGATCAACTCAATCTCTTCTTGAGTCGGGAGAGTAGAAGCAATCGCAATTATCTTTTCATAATCTTTCTTCTGCCAAAGCAATGGAATTACCTCAATTGCGGTCAATACTCCTACCTCTGGCCCAAGCTTTAGAAGATCATCTGGTTCGATATCTATATACTCACAAGTTGCACAATTATCTGCCATATATTTTTCCTCCTTCAATTTTATATTGCATACAGATTTTATCTGTCGCACTTCTGTATAACACAGGAAAGTGGTAATGTCAACAATTTATGCAAATTATAGCAAAATACTACACCAAATTTTAGTGTAGGGGTAAATTTTGGATCATACACAATTTAATGGTTTAATAAATTCAGTTTTCTATATATTGTCCTTCTGATAAGAGGGAATTAAGAGGGGTTTTAAATACAGAATAATTTAAAACTTATAATAAAAATAGGAGACACATCTCTTATCAAAAGAACGGAACGTGGCAGGAGTGGAATATACCTTAAACTGTTTTTATATTTTTTCTTTGTCTTTAAAAAAATATTATATAGTGGTTGGTGATTTTTATTTAGTTTTTACAAAAAGAAATAAACTTTTACAATCTTAAAAAAATAATTCAACTTTTCTTAATCAATTTTTCAAACCCCCTAACCCCCTTATCAGGGGGAACGAAGAGAAGATTAACAGAGCCTATTATAAACAAAACCACTAAAGCGCGTATGGCCTTAAATTTTGCCTATTAGTATAATAACACATAAAAATTATATAAATCTTTTTTATTCTTATATTAAAAACTATTCTCAATTTATTAATCTTTTGTTTTATGAACCACAATTTGAGGAAATGGAATTTCAATATTTTCCTTATCAAAAGTAATTTTTATTCGTTTTCTTAATTCCCCTGCTACTTCCCACTGTTTCAGTGGTTTAGTATCACCAAGGATTTTGATAATGATTGCAGAATCTGCAAAATCATTGACTCGTAAAAATTGAGGTGGGGATATAATTTTATCTTTCCATATAGTATCTTGCGCTAAATCTTTGCCAACTTTGTTTACTACCGAAATAACATGTTCTAGTTTGGAGTTATAAGAAATTCCAATATCTAAATTGACTCTAGAAAAAGATTTTGTGAGATTAGAAACTTGTTTAATTTCGCCATGCGGAATATGGTGAACTGTGCCGTTTAAATCTCGAATTGTGGTCATTCTCAGGCTTATATCTTCTACCGTTCCACCTGTACCACTAAAACTCACTACATCGCCAATTCGGTATTGATTTTCTAAAATTATAAAAAGTCCACTGATAAGATCACGAATAAGATATTGTCCGCCAAAACCAAAAGCTAATCCTGTTATTCCTGCAGCGGCAAGAAGAGGTGTAATATCAAATCCAGCTTCTTGAAGTGACATAAGTATAGCAATAGCCCAAATTAAAATTCCTATTGCCACAGAAAAAATTCTAATAAGCGTATCTTCTCTTTTTACTTCTGATTCCTTGCTAAGATGATTATCTGAAGTAATAATTTTTCTGATTAGCTTGTCAATAAAAAGACCCATAGACCGTTGAATAATATGAGCAACAAAAATAATAACAATAATTTTTATACCATGATCAAAAAACCAAGGTAATATATTGTTAGTAATTTTTTGTATAATTTGCATAGTATCCATAATATTTTTACTTTAACTATTTAGAAATATCAAATCTTCTAAAACTGTACCATAAATATCTATTCTATACAAGCGAATGTATTAGGTTTGTCAAAAATCAATTATTTTAATTAATTATTTTTTTTATTTCACATTCCTTTCTCCTGTTATATCTTTAATTTTTCTTAAAACTTTTTCTTCGCATAAAATATCCTTACTTGTTTTAATCTTTTTATAACTCCCATCGGAAGAGGGAATTGAAATGTAAACTTTGCAGGTTCCTTTTTGAGCAGAGTTTAATATATCTGATAATTTCTTCAAGATCTCTCTAGAATTTTCTTTGGGAATAGTAATATTTATTGAATTGTTATTGCTGTCATTTCGAGGCGAAGTCGAGAAATCTAAATTCGTAGAAATATCAATGTCTTCAGATTTCTCTCTTCGCTCCGCTTCGTTCAAAATGACAGAAGAAACTTCATTTTCCTCAGAATATTTTTTTGCTTCGTCCATATCTATTCCTCTCACTTCTTCACATAGTAGTTTAAATATTCCATCTTTATCACTTAATTTTCCTTTAGTAGAAATAATATTTCCTTCTTCCCAAATCTCCTGATTGCTTTCCAGAAGTCTTGGAAAAACAAGAATTTCAATTTTTCCAGTCAAATCCTCAATTACCGCGAAAACCATTGCTTTGCCAGATTTTGTTATTATTTTCTGAACTTTTGTAATAATTCCACCAACTTTTACGATCTGGTTCACTTCTTCTTTTGCTAAATCTTTGATATTTTTGAAATTGTTTCTTAAATATGAAGAATATTCTTTTAGAGGATGGTCAGATACATAAAGTCCAAGAAGCTCTTTCTCCCACGCCATTCTTTCTTTTTTATCTATTAATTTTGCGTCGGTAAGTTGCAATTTATTAATATTATCTTCAGACGAACCCAAATC
>JAYEKL010000037.1:0-19031 GCA_034660995.1 Patescibacteria group bacterium
AAAGATGATAGAATGGATTCTATGGTATAATACCAAAAGATATCACTGGAGCTTAAATTTAACTTCTCCTGTGGATTATTTAATAAATAACAACCTAGTTTCCAATATGAGGTGGACTAGCACATTTGCTTGCTTTATAAAATATAATGTGATACGATGCAATCGTTAGAATAAAGGAGGTCAATAAGAATGATTAATTGCTTTGGAGGTAAAGCGATGGAAATTTTAGAGAATAGTGCTGGAGAAAATATATTAGCGAAATATGTTGCTTCTGGTAAGTCTCAGCTAATTGTGGGAGAATTAAAATCCGTATCAAGGTTTAGGCATGTAGAAATTAAAACTTTTAGTGCTGTAAAAATAGACCTTCCTGGAAGGACGGACAAGACCATAGTTAGCGCCTCTCTTTTGAGAATTCCTTTTATAGGAATGAGAATTGCTATTCAGGAAATTAAGAGAGAAGGGGATGATGAAATAATTTATGACAATTTTCTAATTCCTGACGACTACAATTTGGCAAATCCAGCCGGAGTGCTTGAGCTTGTGAAACTTTTTTATGGACAAGCGATACAAAGTGGTTAAGACTTATCTTAAAACCACTTTTTTTATTTGATTTTTTGGGTGAGAAATAATAGAGCAGAATGTAAGATGAAGGATGAAAGTATTGACGAATTTAAATTTTTAATGTATATTTTATTATTGTTCTTAATAAAAATAATTATTTAATTGGAATAGTATCTATATTATTCTGGTTGAGTAATTCAGGAGTTATTGCAAGATTACTGCGTATTATGAAATACAAAAACATTTGGAGGTAGAATAGATAATGTTTCTTGGAACTATAAGAAGGCTATTTAACAGAGGAAGACTTAATAAGAATTCTTTTTCAAATTATTATGAAGATATTCTTATCAAAGATGGGCTTGTTGTGATATTGATTGATATGCAGCAGATATTTCTTGATGGGTTGAAAAAGAAAAATAGAGAACGAATAATCGCAAATCAGATCTTTATAATAAGATGGTGCGCGCAAGAAAATATTCCTGTAGTTGTTTTGGAATATAGGGGATCGGGAGAAACTATTGATGTTTTGGCTAAAGAGTTAAAGAAGATTGAAGATTTAAGAATAATATTAAAATCTTATGACAATGGTTTTTACTATACTGAACTTAAAGACGTTCTTGAGGAAAGAAATGCAAAAAACCTTTTTTTAATGGGGATTAATGCAAGTGCTTGTGTAAAGCGTACGGCCATAGGGGCTAGAGAAGAAGGTTTTAGTATTATAACAAGTAATGATGTTATTGGTGGAAATAATGATGATAACAGTATTTCTTGGTATGTAGAAAATGGGATTGTTGTATTTACGAAAGGTTCGACAAAGGCTTAGTGAAAACATTTGGAGGTGAAACAAATAATGTCTCTTGGAATTACAAGATCTGATGAAGATTCTTTTTCAAATTATTATGAAGATGGGCTTGTTGTGATATTGATTGATATGCAGCAGATATTTCTTGATGGGTTGAAAAAGAAAAATAGAGAACGCATTATTGCAAATCAAATATTTGTAATAAAGTGGTGCGTGCAAGAAAATATTCCAATCATTGTATTGGAATATATAGGGTACGGAGAAACAATCAACTCTTTGAGCAAAGAGTTAGAAAGTGTTAAAGATTTAAAAATAGTACCGAAATCCAATACTAATGGGTTTTGTGATACTGAACTTGCTAGTATTCTTAATCGAATAAATGCAAAAAACCTTTTTTTAATGGGATTTGATGCGAATGTTTGCGTCAAGAGTACCGCCAGAGGGGCTAGAGAAGAAGGTTATGGGGTTATAACAAACAAAGATGTTATTGATGGAGTTCATAAAGATAATAGTGGCATTTCTTGGTATATAGAAAATGGGACTGTTGTATCTGTAAAAGATTTGACAAATACTTAACGAAGTGTTGGATCTAACAGAAGATTGAATTTAGGGAGTCGCAACAGACATCCCTTTTTTATTTTAAAAAAAGAAGCGGAGAAAGTGATTTTTTTCTGCTTGGTTTTCGTTTAGGGTTGTTTACAGGTAATTTTAAAGTTGTTGTGATATAATATCACTATAGAAAATAATTTATCTTGCGAATTTATTGTAAAAGAATATAATATAGATAGATTTAAAAATAATTTATAAAAATGCAAAATATTTTTTTATTTGTTAGCAGCGCATTTCTTTTTACTTTTATTTTTGGAAGATTTTTGGAAAAAATAAGGGTACCGTGGATCTTTGCCTCTTTGATTTTTGGGTTCCTGCTTGCGTTTAATAATCCGTTTAGTTCTGTTACAAATTCACAGGTATTTGTTTTTATGGCTGAGCTGGGAATGTACTTTTTACTTTTTATAGTTGGTTTTGAAATTAATTTGCAAGAATTAAAAGAAAAAAGAAAATTTATTTTAAAATCAACATTTTTAATTATTTTTTTTGAAGCATTGTTTGGCAGTCTGCTGATTCATTTTATTTTTCATTATAGTTGGTTTATATCTTTTTTGGTTTCATTATCATTTGCTTCTGTTGGTGAGATTATTTTAATTCCTCTTCTAGATGAATTTAGAATTCTTAAAACGAAATTAGGAAGAGCAATTGTGGATATAGGAATTACAAGTAATGTTATTGAAATATTTATGCTTGTTGTTGTTTCTGTTTTGATAGTTTCTCACGATCCAGGAAGAGTTTATATAACTTTATCATCTTTAGTGGTGCTGTTTCTAATTACTGCTGGGTTCGTTTATTTTAGGAAAGATGGGGAACAATTTTATTTTATGAATCTTGATACGATGTTTGTTTTTTCAATTTTTATTCTGTTTTTGTTTCTTGGCATCGGAATATATGCCAGCGCTGCTCCGCTTGCCGCGCTTCTTGCTGGAATTTCTTTAAAAACTTTTATGCATCAGAAAAGACTGGATTTAGTTGAGAAAGAAGTAAAAGCAATTTCTTATGGGTTTTTTGCGCCACTTTTCTTTTTATGGGTAGGCGTTTCAGTTAGTATAGATGCTTTAATAACATATCCACTTGTTATTATATTAATTGTCGCAGTTACGAAAAGTGTAAAAATTATTATAAGTTATTTTGTTGGCAGAAAAGAACTAGGTCGAAAAGAATCAATTTTATTGGGGATTGGACTTTCGGTAAAATTTAGTACTAGCATTATTATTACAAATATATTATTTCAGGAAGGACTTATCAATATTGAGTTATATTCAGTTATAATTTCTTCAAGCGTAATTTTTAATTTTATTGTGCCGTTTTTGTTTTCTAATTTGCTTGTGAAGTGGAATATTGCGAAAAATAAAGGTATATACAGAGCTTTAAGATTTTAAGAAAAAAATATGAGCATTAAAACAGCAAAATTTATAAAAGGCGTTGTTATCGGTAATGATAGAATTTTAGAAGAAAACAAATTACAAATTGCTTTTGTTGGCAGGTCTAATGTTGGAAAGTCCAGTGTTATAAATTCTTTAGTTGGTAGAAAAAATTTAGTTAAATCCAGTTCAACACCAGGCAAAACAAGAGAGATAAATTTTTTTCTTATTAACGAAAAAATATATCTTGTTGATTTGCCTGGATATGGATTTGCAAAAGCTTCATTTTCGCAAAGAGAAAAAATAAGGCAGTTGATTTTATGGTATTTAACTTCTGTTAAAATCAAAAATAGAAAGATTGTTTTGATTATTGACGCAAAAGTCGGATTGACAAAACTTGATTTGGAAATGATTGATATTTTAAATAAACATAATCATAAATTTATAATTGTTGCTAACAAGGCAGATAAATTTAAAAAAAGCGAGAGGAGTAAAAAGATGAAAGAGATTTCAATGAGATCTGGTAGCGAAGAAATTATTTTTTATTCAGCAAAAAGCGGAGAGGGGAAGGGAGAGCTTTCTAATAAGTTATTTGCGGACTGTAATAAAAAAACAAGCAATTAAAATTACTTGTTTTTTATATAAAGAATAATTTATAGATTATCTTTCGCTACTGTTTTAATACACTTTGTACAAATCTTTATCTTTTTTCCATCAACGATTTTACTTTGTATATTTATAAACTGTTTTCTTTTTGTAGCGACATTTGAGTGACTACGAGACTGGCTTGCTCTTGTTCCTCTGCCGCATATTTGACATGTTCTGCTCATAAATGTAGAATTAAATTAAATTAAATTGTTCCATTGTTCTATTGCTCTATTGTTAAATTAATATTACTTTAAAATATATTCTTTAGTAAAATCGACAAAGTATCTTGATTAAGGGAAACTATCAGGATTATCTTATGAAGTTTTGAATATAATTTGAAGTACAGTAACTATATATTATTGTGCTATGCATAACAATATAACAATTTAGCAATACAACAATATAAGTATACCTAATTAATTAAATTTGGCAAGTATGATAGAAATTATCCATGTATTTTCGATTGCTGTTTTAATATTCTCAATTGTTATTCATGAAGTCTCTCATGGATGGATGGCGTACTATTTAGGGGATTCTACTGCAAAACATTTAGGAAGATTAACGCTTAATCCTCTTCCGCATATTGATTTGTTGGGTTCTATTGTTGTTCCACTACTTTTACTTGTGAGTGGTACTGGTTTTATAATTGGCTGGGCAAAGCCAGTTCCATATAATCCGTATAATCTTAGAGATCAGAAAAATGGAGAAATGCTAGTAGCACTGGCTGGTCCTGCTTCAAATTTGTTTTTAGCATTAATATTTGGAACTATAATTAAGATTTCATTAATGCAGGGTGTTGCTGCAGATTCTAGTATTATAATATTTTTTGGTATAGTAGTGTTCTATAATATTCTTTTGGCTGTATTCAATCTTGTTCCAATTCCTCCCTTAGATGGATCTAAAGTTCTCTTTCATTTTTTGCCTTATTCTGCGCATGGTGTTAAAGAAATAATGGAGAGAAATAGTATTTTATTTCTATTGCTATTTCTATTTTTTGGTTTTAAACTAATAATACCCATTATGCTATACTTGTTTTCCTTCTTTACAGGAAGTGTTGAGTTGCTTATGATTATGTTTGGGTGAGATATTTATTATCCTTGACATATTATCAAATTTCTGTTAATCTTTATTTATTGCTAAGAATATTATGGAGTTCTGATACTGAACTAAATTTAGCATAAGCTCCAGTCAGGAAAAAATATCACAATTCTTTTGAAATTCACTAATCTTGCGTACGAACGAACGCAAAATCTTGCGTTCCTACTTTTGTGAGGACTTCAATTTATAGAATATAACAATATAACGATATAATTAAAATGCCAACGATACAACAACTAATTAGAAAATCAAGAAAGAAATTTACCAAGAAATCAAAAACCCCAGCGCTTGCTCGTAATTTCAATTTCTTAAAGAATAAACCGTCAACTGCAAAGAAGGGGAATCCTTTTAAGCGGGGAGTTTGTGTAAAAGTTGGAACTGTAACTCCAAGAAAACCTAACTCAGCGCTTCGTAAGATTGCCAGAGTTAAGTTAACAAATGGCTCTGAGGTTACGGCATATATCCCAGGTATCGGACATAATTTACAGGAACATTCAGTTGTTATGATTAGAGGGGGAAGAGTAAAAGATCTTCCAGGTGTGCGATATCATGTTGTTCGTGGAGTTTTAGATGCTGGTGGTGTGGAAGGAAGAAAACAAGAAAGAAGTAAATATGGAACAAAGAAACCGAAATAGGTATAGATGTTAAAATGTGAGATGGTAAAATAGAGTTTACGAAAATTTTCAAAGCTTATTTAGTTAGTTTGTAATTTTCAATTTATAATTTCTATTAAATTTTTAATGAATCAATTTTCAAATCCATCTGTCATTCTGAACTTGTTTCAGAATCTGTTCTGTGACAGGTTTTGTCATTATTTATCTCACAAGTATAGATGTAGCAGGTAAAAGATTCTGAACTAAATTCAGAATGACAATATTTATTTTATAGTTTGGGAAAACTAGAAATTACAAGACATTACAAATAAATTTTAATTTTTATAAAACCATGGGAAGAAGAAAGAAAAAAATGGACAGAGGAATAAAACCTGATTATAGGTATAATAACGTATTACTTGCTAGATTTATAAACTATATAATGAAAGACGGCAAGAGAACTGTTGCTGTTAAAGTTGTCTACAAGGCTCTTGATATAGTTAAAGAGAAAACACAGAAAGATCCAATTAAAGCTTTTGAAGATGCTTTTAATAAGGTTGCTCCAGTTTTGGAAGTTAAGTCAAAAAGAATCGGAGGAGCTACTTATCAAGTTCCAATTGAGGTTCGTGGAGACCGAAGAATGCAATTAGCGTTTAGATGGTTAATTGGCGCTGCCGAAGAAAAAAAAGGAAAGCCAATGTCAATAAAACTTGCAGAAGAAATTGTTGATATAATAAATGGAACAGGATCTTCTATGAAGAAAAGGGAAGATGTTCAAAGGATGGCTGAAGCGAATAGAGCATTTGCGCATTTTGCAAGATAAATTTATTTTGGTTTTTACAATATTTTGAAATATTATTGACTCTAGCTTTTTGACTGGAGTTTTTTATTGAATTTCTCTAGGCAATTCAATTAACTGTAATTTTTATTTTACACAGGAGGTCGAAGAATATTGTAAATAGAGAATTCTACGCGTGTTACTTCTCCACAAGGTCGAAGAATATCAAGTTGGATGCTTAATACTTATTATATTGTTCGACTTTATGGAGAAATATGTGCGGTAAAATAAAATTACCCAAATCAACAAAATCTGCTATAATTAAAAAAGATTTTAAATATTTCAAATGCTAAAACAATTTATTTATTAATTTAAATTAAGGACATGATCAACAAAAAATTTATTAAGAATTTAAAAAAAGAATATGACAAACGAGAAAGTGAAAGGACTCAAATTATCGGTTTGTCTAATTCTGCGTTGCATAATTCTAAAAGAATAATCTTTTCTTTGCATCGGGGGGATATAAAAGAAGCTAAAAATAAGCTTGCTGAGACAGAAAAAATTTTTAAAAACCTAGATAAGAAATTTGGACACAAGCGAATAGTAGAAGAGGGTTCGTATCGAGCTGGAGCAGAAGAATATACAGAAGCAAAAATGTTTTATTTGGTTTTGACTGGTAAAAAAATAGATAAAATTAAAGAAGTTAATTTAGACTTTAATTCTTACTTAGGCGGTCTTTGCGATCTAACTGGCGAATTAGTTAGAAAGGCGGTTAATGAAGCGGCTAATGGTAATTTAGGCGAGATAGAAAAAATAAAAGAAACTATCAATGAAATTATGTCTGAATTAATAGAGTTTGATATGGTTGGTTATTTACGAACTAAGTACGATCAAGCAAAACACAGTTTAAGAAAGATAGAGCAAATTGATTATGAGATAAAAATAAGGGGTTAAAACAAAGTGCTGGCTTTAGCTCTGACTCTAGTTTTCCGATCCAGTGTCTCTCGACCAATGTTGGTTCCAGTCTCCTGACTGGAGCCTTTTGCGTATTTACATATAATTTATCACTGGTCTAAATATTTTAACCCATAGTGTTTTTTACAATGGCCGTTGCAAAAGACACTACTTTTTTATTGAGGGATTTTAAAAACAAAATATGATTAATCTTTTCTCAAAAAAATATTTTTGTCATCTTTTCGCTTTGTGTTATAATAAAATAAATAAACAAATTGTTTTTAAAACAGAAATATTATGAAGGAGGAAAATAAAGATAACTGCAAAGTGTTTTGTCAAAATAATAAAAGCTGTTTTTTGTTTTTTTACATAAGTCCCATGCTTGGGATTTTTTAATTTTTAATAATAGTGAATGAATACTAAACAGATTTTTGTGATTATTGCAAATGAATTTATTTATGGTGGACATATATTTGCTATAGGAGCAGTAAGCGTTGTTTCTATATCGTCTATTCTATCAAATGTTTCAGTTACCGCGGATTTTTTAGTAGTTGTTTATTTAATGTTTTATGCAATCTATCTGAATGATCATTCTGAAGATGTAAAAAAAGATTTTTTAACAAATACACGAAGAGTTGAACATTTAAAGAAAAATAAAAGAATTTCAGTACTGATAGTAATAGCAGTTTTTGTTTTGGAGTTTTTGCTATCTTGTTTTGGGAGTATGCATAGTTTATTTCTTGGTTCTATTATTGTTATTTTGGGACTTTTCTATGGTAGATATTTCAAAAGAATAACAAAAAAAATAGTTGCTTTTAAAAATTTTTTTGTTGCCTTGGTCTGGTCAATATTAACATTCTTTTTTTTCTTATATTATTCTTACCCCCTAACACCAGAGATAGTTTTATTTGCGATCTTTATTTTTTTGAGAATCTTTATTGTTCAAATTTCACTTGATATTAGAGATAAAGAGGGAGACGAAAAAGAGAGATTATTGACAATACCTGTTTTTTTCGGAAAAAAGACTGAAGGTATTCTTATAGGTTTAAATATTTTAGCGTTTTTGCTGTTATCTTATAGTATATATTTTGCTATTTTCCCTAAATTTTCTATTTTGCTATTTCTTATATTTCCATATAGTTTTTATTACACTAATCAAATTAAAAGTACAAAAGATAGTAAGCTAATCTATTTTCTTGCCGTGATAGAACCTGTTATTTTATTAATTCTTATTTTATTTGGTTATTTCTTATTATGATAGTAGACTTTTTTTTAGTTCATAAGGTCTTAATTTTTCTGATCAATGTCATCAGTGTGTATTTATTTTGTATAATTTATTTTAACAATACAAAATCTAATATTAGTAGAATTTTTATTGTAATGATAGTTTTAATGTTATTTTGGGTTGATTTTGCTTTCTTAGCGAGGGTAACGAGTGATCAATCCAGTCTTTCCATGTTTTTTCTTAAAATTGCTTGGTTTGTTACCCCTATTTTCTTTTTGTCTCTTTATTTTTTTACAATATATCTTATTAAGGAAAGTCATAAATATCGTTTTCTTAGTGTAGCGGTTTTTTTGGCAGGAACAATTATTTCTATTCTAACAGGATTAACCAGTCTTATTTTGAATAATGTAAGACATAATGTGAATGGTCTTGAAATAATTTATGGACAGGGGATGTTTCTTTTTTTAATCAGTATATTTTTCATAATCTGTTCGACTTTATATCCCTTAATAAAAAAATATTCAAGAATCTCTGCGAAAAAGAAGATAAAAATAGGGTATTTTTTGATTGGAATTTTTATATTTTATTTTGCAAATATTGTATTTAATATAATTTTCCCTTTGTTTTTTAATGTATTCCATTTATATTATTTTGGAGATTATTCAATAATTATTTTGCTTATCTTTACTACATACGCTATCACAAAACATGAATTAATGGGAATAAAAACTCTCATCACCCAAACATTAATAGTTATCATTTCAATAATTCTTTTAGTAGATGTGTTTCTTTTATCAGATGATATTGTGATACAGTTGTCAAAAGTGGGGGTTTTAGTAACTTTTTTATATTTTAGCCGTGAACTTATTAAGAGCGTTAAAAAAGAAAAAGAAATTGTGAAGGAACTGAAATCAGCTTATAGAAAAATAAATCATTATATAAAGCGTCTTGAAAAAGGAAATAAAAATCTTGAAAAGTCAAATCAGAGATTTAAAGAACTTTTAGAAATGAAAAACGAGTTTTTACATATTACTTCTCATCAATTAAGGACGCCTCTTACTGCTATTAGGGGTATGCTTTCGATGTGGTACAAAGGTGATTTTGAAAATTTACCAGAAAAAGAAAAAAAGAAGATGATAAAGCGTATACTTGTGAGCGCAGATAGATTAAACAATATAACAAATGATATGTTAGATACTATGGAACTTGAGGGAATGTCCTTAAAATTTAAATTCAAGTCTGTTTCTATAGCAAGGATTATAAAGGAAACCATAGATACTTTAAAACCTAATTTTGACAAGAAGAATATTTATATAAAGCTTAAAATTAATACAAAAGTTTCTGACGCGGAAGTTGAGCCGAACTATATAAGGCAAGTTTTTATGAATATAATAGACAATGCGTGTAAATATACTAAAAAAGGCGGAGTTAGTATAAATATAGAAAAAGATGATAAATATATAAAAGTTATTGTAAAGGATACTGGAGCTGGGATAAGCAAAGTTGATCAAATAAAGATTTTTGATAAGTTTACAAGAGGTGAGAATGCTATAAGTGAGAATGCTTCTGGTAGTGGTTTGGGGTTATTTATAGCAAAAAGAATTATCAAAGAGCATAAAGGAAAAATTAAAATGGAGAGTGAAGGAATAGGAAAAGGGTCTACTGTAAAAATTTATTTAAGAATAAGTAATAATTAGAGTCTGCTGATTTTCTTATAATTCCCCTCTAGAGAGGAGGTTGGGGGTGTGTTAAAAAGCTTGTTACACACCCCTTGCCCATCTCAAGAGGGGAATGATTGGTAAAAATCACCAGACCCTATATATCTATAATACGACAGAAATTTTTTATTTTTTAACATAAACTATGAGTGTAGAAGATTGTCTTATAGAATTTAAAGATCAAATAAACAAAGAACTTAAAAAATTTTTTAAATATAAAATTGAACAAGTTAAAAGTGACAAAAAACCGAAAGAATTAGTAGAAATGATTGAAAATCTAGAAAAATTTACTTTAAATTCTGGGAAAAGAATCCGTCCAATTCTTTTTTATTTTGGTTATATTATTGGAGGCGGAAAGAATAAGTCTGAGGCTATGAAGATTTCGGTTTCAATAGAACTTATTCATTCTTATTTTTTAATTCATGATGATATTATAGATTGTGATAATTTTCGTCATGGTGGTCTTTCAATGCATTATAACTATGAAAAAAAAGCCGAAAATAATTTTAGGAATATAGACATAAAACATTTTGGAGTTTCAATGGCAATTATTATTGGAGATTTATCAGCGTCTTTTGGTTATGAAGTTTTAAACAGCTCTGATTTTGAAAATGATCTTAAAATAAAAGCTTTAAATGATTTAGACAAAATTATTTGTAATACTATATTTGGTCAGGCACTGGATATAAGTTTAAGCAAAGATAATAACTTTAATGTTGATATGATATTTGAGATGCAGAAATATAAAACTGCCAAGTATACAATAGAAGGACCGCTTCATCTTGGAGCGATCTTGGCGGGGGCTGATGAAAAATTTTTAAATTCTTTAAGTGATTACGCTATTCCTATTGGTATCGCTTTTCAAATTCAAGATGATATTATTGGAATTTTTGGTAATAAGGAAAAGACAGGAAGGCTGATCGGGTCAGACATTAAAGAAGGGAAGAGGACTTTGCTATTTTCCAAAGCTATTGAAAATGCTAATGATGTTCAAAAACAAACATTAAATGACATCTTTGGGAATAAAAATATAAGTTCTGCCGATATTGAAAAAGTAAAAAATATTATTATTGAAACAGGATCTTTAAAGTTTTCTACGAATAAAGCAGAAGAGTTAATAGAATATGCGAAAAAAAGTTTGAAGAATTTGGAAGTTTCAGAAAAAAACAGAGAGTTTTTAACTGATTTAACTGATTTTGTTGTTCATAGAAAATATTAGCTTGTAGTAGACACAGAAGTTTAAATTTAATTATGATTTTCTTTCTTTAAATTCATTCTAAAAATTCTGTCATTCTGATCCGCCAGCTGGCGGATTCAGGATCTTTCATATTTTAGGTTTTAATTTATCTTATTTAATACTAACTTTCATTTAAAGCGTAAATACAATTGTCTTTATTATTTCGAGATAATGATCGTGTTTTCAGGACCATACGCAATTTAGTGGTTTAATAAATTCAGTTTTCTATATATCGTCCCCCTGATAAGGGAGAATTAAAGGGGGTTTTGAATACAGAATAATTTAAAACTTATAATAAATCTTATCAAAAGAACGGAGCGTGGCAGGAAGAGAATATACCTTAAACTGTTTTTATATTCTTTCTTTGTCTTTAAAAAAAAGATATTACGGCTCTGGTGCCAATTAAATCTTTTTGGCTTAAATAAGCCAAAAATTATTTTTCCTATTTTTACTAAAATAACTTATTTTAGCTAAAAAACAGCTCTTGAAAAATAGTTTGGGAACAGTCCCATTACATATGGGCTGGTGATTTTCTTATAATTCCCCTCTAGAGAGGGGGTTGGGGGTGTGTTAAAAAGCTTGTTAACACACCCCTTGCCCCTCTCAAGAGGGGAATAATCGGTAAAAATCATCTAGGCTCTGTTAATTTTTATTTAGTTTTTACAAAAAGAAATAAACTTTATACAATCTTAAAAAAATAATTCAACTTTTTTTAATCAATTTTTCAAACCCCCTAACCCCCCTAACCCCCTTATCAGGGGGGGGTAAAGAGGAAGCCTATTATAAACGGAACCACTAAATTGCGTATGATCCTGTTTTTACTTTAGTCAAAATGTTTAGTGATTTATAGGTTTAATTAGTTTAATAGCTAGAAGATTCTGAAATAAGCTTGTTCTGAGCGATAGCCGAATGGATTCAGAATGACAAACTAAAGTGGATAAACTGTGGATAGTTTATCCATCTTTTTTAGTTGAATTTTAGAAAAGGTATTTAAGATAAGCCAAAAACATATCATTATGTATGTGGAGTGAAATGGTTTGACTTATATGTTATGTGGTGTATAATGGAGTTATAAGGTATAAAAGTGGATAAAAGTGGGGAAAAGAATAAATTAAAGTGGATAAGATAGAAATATGTTTATTGGGGAGTATAATCACAATTTAGATGAAAAAGGAAGATTGGCAGTGCCAGTTAAGTTTAGAGATGATCTAAAAAAAGGAGCTGTTGTTACAAAAGGTCTTGATGGTTGTTTGTTTTTATATACTATTGATGAATGGAAAGTTTTGGCAGGAAAATTAAGCAGTTTGCCAATTAGTCAATCTAATACCAGAGCTTTTGCTAGATTAATGCTTGCAGGCGCTATGGACGTTCAGGTTGATAAGCAAGGGAGGATAATTCTTCCTGACTATTTAAGAAAGTATGCTGGTCTTGAGAAAAAAGTTATTATAGGCGGATTATATAATCGTTTAGAAATTTGGGATGAAAAAACTTGGGACGAGTATAAAGAAAAAACAGAAAAAGAAAGTGAAGATATTTCGGAAAAGCTAGGAGAGCTTGGAGTATAAAATTTGAATTATGAATTATGAATTATGAATGGCAACAATTTAACAATTTAACAATAGAACAATGTATTTCCATATCCCGGTTTTACTAGATGAAATTATAGAAATTGTAGATTCAAAACCGGGAGAAAATTTAGTTGATAGGACGATTAGTGGAGGTAGTTATGCTAAGGCAATTTTAAAAAGAACTTCTCCAGGCGGAAAATTACTTGGGATTGACTTAGATGATGAAGCGTTAGTAGAGAGCAAACAAAATTTACAAATCTAAACCTTATGTCAAAAACAACAATTAAAAATTTTGGTTTTAGGAGAAATAGGATAAAAAAAGTAACTGTTTCTCAAAAAATAAAAAATGGCAAAAAAATTCTTGGCATATTTTTTGTTGTTGTAATTGGTTTAATGAGTTTATCGTATATATATCAAATGAGCAGTGTTGCAACTAATGGTTATGAAATTGAAAAATATGAAGATAAATTGACAGAGCTTAAGAAAGAAAATCAAATTATAATGATTAAATTAGCAGACTTAAAGGCTATGCATAATTTTGAAAGTAACGATAGTGAGCTGGTAGCAATTAAATATGACAATATTTCTTATGTAACATCAAGCTTAGGAGCGGTTGCGATTCAAAAATAGATTTTTTAAAAAATCGCCAGCCCCTAATTAAACTTACTATGTCTTGGTTTCTATTGCAATTTTCACAATTTTATTTTGTGTTTAAACTATCTTGATTTTAAAAAACTTTCAGCATTATGAAAAAAAAATACTCAAGTTTTGACAGTAAAAATGATTTTATTTCTCGCGTTTATGTATTGATTAGTTTAGTTGTGATAGTTTTTTTTGTGGTTTTTTTTAGGTTATTTCAGATTCAGATTATAAAACACGATTTCTATAAGGCTTTAGCGCAAGATCAGCATGAGTTTTTTCAAAAAACAATTCCTAAAAGAGGTGAAATATTTATTAAAGACTTGTATTCAGAAAAACTTTATCCTTTAGCTGTGAATAAAGAATTAAATATTGTGTATGCGGTTCCAAAAGACATTGAGGATAAAAAAGAAGTTTCTAGTAGATTATCCAGAGTGTTAGATATTGAGCAAGAAAAAGTTTTTGATATTATAAATAAGGAAAACGATCCGTATGAAGTTATAAAAAATAAGGTTATAGCTGATGTTGCGGAAAAAGTTAGGAATGAAAATATTATAGGTATAGGCATAAGAGCTGAAAATGTTAGGTATTATCCTGGCAATTCCCTTGCTTCAAATGTAGTTGGATTTTTTGGCTACAAGGGGAATAAAAAGGCAGGGCAGTACGGAATAGAAGAGTACTATAACGATAGACTTAAGGGAGTAATGGGATTTTTGGAAATAGAAAAAGATGCGTCTGGAAATTGGATATCATTTGGATTAAAAAGTTCACAATCTCCGAAAGATGGTGATGATGTAATTTTAACTATTGATCAAACAGTTCAGTATATTTCTGAAAAAAAGATAAAAGAAGCAGTTGAAAAATATGGAGCAAAGAATGGAGAATTGATTGTTATGGATCCAACTTCAGGAGCAATTATTGCTTTAGCTCAATATCCTAATTATAATCCAAATGAATATTTTAAAGAGGAAGATATGAGTATTTTTTTGAGTTCTAGTGTTCACAATGTTTATGAGCCTGGTTCAGTTCAAAAGCCTATAACTTTGGCAATTGGTATAGATTTAGGGAAATTGGGACCGAATACAACATACGAAGATAGAGGATCTTTAAAAATTGATGGATGGCCAATAAGTAATTCTAATGGTAAGGCTAACGGGAAACAGACGATGATTCAAGTTCTTGAAAAATCTTTAAACACGGGAACTGTTTTTGCGGTAAACCAAGTTAGCAAAAATGATTTTTATAAATATCTTAAAAATTTTGGTTTTGATTGTCTAACTGGTATTGAGATTACAGGGGAGACCAAAGGCAGTCTTTCTAATTTAAAAGATAAAAAAGATATTAATTATGCGACGGCTTCGTATGGACAAGGTATTTCAGTTACTCCTCTTGCAATGTTAAATGCCATATCTTCTTTTGCAAATGATGGCAAGCTGATGAAGCCTCACATTGTTAGTGAATTTGTTAATGTTGATGGATTTTCAGAAAAAACTGAGTCTCAAGTTGTTCGTAGAGTTGTGTCTTCTAGAACTGCTAATTTAATTTCAGCGATGATGGTTAGTGTGATAAAAAATGGACACGCGCAACAAGCAAAAGTAAAAGGATACAGTTTTGCTGGAAAGACAGGAACAGCTCAAATTCCAAAAAAAGATGGAAGGGGATACGAAAAAGATAAAACGATTCATACTTTTGTTGGCTTTGGTCCAATGCCAGATCCAAAATTTTCAATTTTAGTAAAATTAGATGAACCTCAGAATGCTTCTTATGCCGCAGATACAACAGCTTTTGTTTTTAGGGAATTATCTCAAGAACTGTTAAATTATTATAATATCTCACCGACAGAGTAAAGCGTATGACATATATTTAGATTATAGAAGAACGTTTTTGTCATCTCGATCCGCCGACTGGCGGAGAGAGATCTATGAACTAATTAAATTTCACCGAAACCTTCCTTTTTTCTGGCATAGTATAGTTTACAGATTTATCTCTTCGTTTGAAATGACATCTATGTATTATTCTCGTTTATAGTATAGTTTTTAGATCTCATCGGGGTTCGAAATGACAATTATAAAAAGTGTTCTTCCACACCCTAATATTATATGTTATATATTACACATTACACAATTACTATGCGATTTGTAATTATAAAAATTCTTAATATATTATCAAAAAAAACATTGGCAAAATATAAGCCAGTGGTTATTGGTGTTACAGGAAGTGTTGGAAAAAGCAGCGCAAAAAAAGCTATTTTTGAAATATTAAAAAGAAAATACAAAGTTCGTTGCGACAGAAGTTGTTATAATTCAGACATAAGTATTCCTCTCGCGGTAACTGGTTTTGAAAGCGGAGGACATTCTATTAGTAATTGGCTTGGAATTATCTTTAAGACTGTTAGTAGACTATTAAAAAAAGATAGATATCCCGATGTACTTATTTTAGAAATGGGAGTTAATAGGCCAAATGATATGAAAAAGATGCTAGCTGCTATAAAACCTAATATCGGCATTTTTACGGGAATAGGAAAATTTCCTTCTCATTTAGAATATTTTAGGGATGCAAAACATATTGCGCGAGAGAAAGCTTTGCTTGTAAAATCTTTAAAGAAGAAAGATTTGGTCATTTTGAATTTAGATGATAAATTTATAAAAGGAATATTAGAAAGCATAAAATCTAAAGTAATTACTTATGGTTTTGATAAAAATGCGGATATTCAGGCAGAGGAAATTTTATTAGGAAATAAAAAATTTAGAACAGAGGACGGTTCAATGGGAATGAGATTTAAAATTTCTCATCAAGGGACAACAGTTCCTTTTCGTCTTCCTTATGCGTTAGGAAAAGGACAAATCTATTCAGCTCTATCAGCTGTTGCAGTCGGAGTTCATTTTGGATTTAATCTTGTAGAAATGTCAGAAATTCTTTCCGATTATCATCCTCTTGCGGGAAGAATGAAAATGATTAGAGGAGTCAAAGAATCCTTAATAATAGATGATACTTTTAATTCTAATCCGAGCTCTGCTTTGTCTGCTTTGGAAACAGTTGAAAATCTGGAGGCGCCAAGAAAAATTGCAGTTTTTGGTGATATGCTTGAGCTTGGTAAACAGTGCGAGATTGGACACAGAGAAGTCGGGAAAGCTATTCCTAGCTCCGTAGATTTTCTTTTTACATATGGATCAAAAAGTAAAATGATAGCGCATCAAGCGCAAAAAAGTGGAATGAAAAAAGAAAATATTTTTCATTTTGAAGATATTCAAGAGTTAATTGAATTATTAAAAAACACAATTCAAGATAAAGATATTGTTCTCGTTAAAGGGTCTAGAGCGATGCGAATGGAAAAATTTGTTAAAGGAATTATGGTTGAGCCTCAAAAAGCGGATAAGTTGCTAGTGAGTTCACAAGGGTAATAATTTATCGTATGGGAATTTCAATTTTTATATTTTGTAGGAACGAGGTATTGCCTCGTTCCTACAATGCTAGCGTATAGAATTTATGGCTGGTATTTAATATGCCAGCCTTAGTTGTGTGTTGCTCTTGTAAAGTAATTTAAGTTGTGATAGATTAGTGAAGTATCAAGTATGGCCTGCGATTTTCTTATAATTCCCCTCTACAGGCTGTCTAATTTATGTAATGTATTTCAATATTGTTCGACTTTATGGAGAACTATACGCGTAAAGTAAGACAAGCTTCTCAACAAGGTCGAAGTATATTGTGAGTAGTAGTAGAGCCTGTCTTGGATTTAGTTCAGGAATAAATTCCGTGTATTATAGTGGTCGCTAAATACTTAATACTAAATACTGATCTGCCGCCTTCGTCTAGCGGTTAGGACGCTAGGTTCTCATCCTAGTAACAGGGGTTCGACTCCCCTAGGCGGTACAATAGGGGATTTGGGGTCGCAAGACCCCTCTTTTATTGCTAAAACTGGCGAAATTTGAGGGGTTTGAAATCTATTGTAATCATAAATTGGCTTTTCAGGGAAAATCAAACCCTGTATTTTTATTTTCTGATCGTAACTGGCTTTATTCCAGTACTCGGGAATAGTAGCAATAAAGTCAAAGACATAAGTTACGGTTTCATCAATGTTAAATTCTTTAATTTCATTTTCATCTAGAACAATTTGCTTGTTCAATATTTTTTGCTTTAATTTATCAAAAACTTCTTTAAAATCTTCATCAGATAATAACTCTTTCCTTTTCATGTTTATAAGTTCTATTTTTTCTTCTTTCAAGTTTTCCAGTGTTTTGAGAGTATCTTTTCTATCTTTGTTTAATTCTTTATATCTTTTTTTCCAAACATTAATAATTATGGTTTTAAAAGGATTTAAAAAAGTTTTTTTAGGAGTTATATCTTCCAGATAATGCAAAAAATCTTCTTCTAATTTTTTCTTAGCAATTGATTTTTTTGAATCACAGTTTTTATTATAACATCTGTAGTAAGGATATTTTCCTCCCCATCTTCCAGTAGCGAAATAAGCTGTTATAGGTCTGCCACAAAAAGCGCATGTTACAAAATGTCTCAAAGGGAAGTTTTCATTTGTTTGATTATTAGAAATATTTTCAGCTCTATTTTCTTTGATTAGAATGTTTTGACACTTGTAAAAAATTTGATCGCTAATAATGTGTTCGTAATTTCCCTCATACTCTTCACCTTTCACAATCATTATTCCTATGTAAAATTTTCGTTTGATAATTTTACTCATCGTTTGTGATGAAATCTCGTTTTTTTTCCAGTTCCTTAATCCTTTTTTATTTACCACAACTCTTAATTCTTCCAAAGTATAAATTCCAGTTGAAAATTTTTCAAAGATCCATTTGATTAACGGGGCTCTTTTTTTATCAAGTATAATAATTTTTTTCCCGAGTTTGTCTGTTGTATTTAGATAGCCAATAGGGGCTTTACCGCACCAATATCCTTGTTCTCTCTTTTCTCTTAAGCAATCAGTAATTCTTTGACTTTTCGTATCGTTATCAAATTGGGCATTTGCGGCCATAATATTGCCAATAAATTTTCCTGTTGGAGTATTATCAATTGCTTCTGTTGTAGAAACAAGCCTTATATTCAATTTATTCAGAAGAATAGTAATATTACTGTAGTCGTTAACATTTCTTGATAATCTGTCTATCTTATAAACAATAACGCAGTCTATTTTATTGTTTCTTTTACTACAAAATTTAAGCATTTCTTGTAAGCATGGTCTGTCAGCGGTTTTAGCAGAAACGCCATCATCATGAAACATCTTGATT
>JAYEKL010000038.1:0-3764 GCA_034660995.1 Patescibacteria group bacterium
GTTCTGTTGGCTCCATAGTCTCTTTAGAGCTGTGGAGCCTAAATGCAGGATTTTTTTTAAATCTCTTTTCATAAAGTTTGAAATCACAATAGGCTCCACAGCCCTATCGGGACTATGGAGCCAACGGAGATAGCTTCTTCACGAGGTCGAAGAGCATTGTGGTTTGTGTCTATATTCATAATTCATAATTCGTGATTCTAAGTTTATGATTGAAAATATAGCTATAATTTTACTAGTTTTTTTAGAGCAGTTAAATGTTATTTCTGACAGTCAAAATGATCCTAAATTATTAACTCAATTTGTTGAGACTGAGTCTGTTTCGCAAAATATTGATTTTTATGAATCAAACTGGAATTATTATAATGATAATTTACATTTAGGAAATTCTATTCAGCCATTACCTTATAAAGTTGATGATGCCACTGATTTTAGTATTAAGGCAAAAGCAGCTGTTGCTTTTGATGTTGAGACTGATACGATTTTGTATTCTGAAAATTTAAAAGAAAAGGTGCCAATAGCAAGTTTAACAAAAATGATGACAGCGCTTATTGTTTTGGACAATGTTGATTTAAATGGTGTGGCAATAATCAGCAAAAACGCATTTGATACTGATGGCAGGAAAGACGGTTTAGCAGTAAATGAAAAGGTAAATGCTAAAGATTTATTGAAGATAATGTTGATTAGATCTAATAATACCGCTGCTGTCTCTTTGGCAGAACATACTAGCGGAAGCGTAGAGGAGTTTGTTAAGTTAATGAATGAAAAAGCAGACTTATTAGGACTAGAAAATACAAATTTTTCTAATCCGACTGGGTTTGATTCGGAAGATAATTATTCTACTGCTTATGATATCGCCCAACTTTTCGATTATGCTTCGGATAAGTCGCTAATTTGGGAAATTTTAAGAACTCAAAGACTAAATCTAACCTCTCTTGATGGTAGAATAAAACATCGTCTAAAAAATACAAATCTTCTTTTAGGAAGATTAAAAAATATAACAGGTGGGAAAACTGGACTGACAGATGAAGCAGGGCAATGTCTAGTTTTAATTATTGGTGATCCAGTTAATAATCATAAAATAATTAGTGTGGTTTTAGGCGCTGAAGACAGATTTTTGGAAACAGAAAAATTGGTGAGATGGGTTTTTAGAAGTTATCAATGGTAGAAGTCTTGAATTCTGAAACAGACGGCGGTGTGATAAATAACCTGCTAATTTTTTCAAACAAAAAACACCTTTTTACAAGTGTTTTTTTATTTAAATTCTATTATTTTATTGCTGTTTTTGCTTTCTCTACGATTTTTTCGAATGCTTTAGGATTGTCTACCGCAAGTTCTGATAGAACTTTTCTATCAATTTCAATTTTGGATAGTTTCAAGGCGTGAATAAATTTGTTGTAGCTTAACTCATATTCTCTAACTTTAGCATTGATTCTAATCTGCCATAAAGACCTCATTGTCCTTTTTTTTGCTTTCCTGTCACGATAAGCATAAGTTCCGGACTTCATTAAGGCTTCCTTAGCTGCTTTATATTTTTTACTTCTTGCGTTTAAATAACCTTTAGCTTTCTTTAAAACTTTCTTTCTTCTTTTATTGGCCATTACACCTCTTTTTATTCTTGTCATATTTTATATTTATATAATAATCTCTACTCAGCTTCAGCTGAAAATCTATGAGGTTTTAATCTTATAGATTTTAACTTAATAAAATCATCTATTTTTTTGCGCAGAGGTTAAAACCTTTTTGACCTCGCGCTAAAGTGCCATAAAATAACTTATTTTACTAACTGTCTTTTAATTGATTTTTTAATTCCGCTTGTTATTTCTTTATCTGACCTTTTTTGTCTTGTTATATTTCCAGATTCACGAGAATTAAAATGGTCCTGATTAGCAGTTCTTGCAATAACTTTTCCTTTTTTAGTTACTTTAAATCTTTTTGTGACAGCTTTTCTTGTTTTAATTTTCATATTCTTTAATAGATTATATATTGGTTATTTCTTTTTATATTCAATAATGGCGCTAAATCCTTGTGGTGTTTTTTTAACATCCTGTTCTCTCACTATTTCTTTTTCTTCGGTAGCTTTATCTTTTTTTGATATTTCAGAAACCATTTGTAAAAAATTTCTAAATTTCTCAGAAGCAAAGTCACGATTTGCCTTTTCTCTTCCTTTTAAAATCATATCTATCCTAACTCTATTGCCATTCTTTAAAAACTTGATAGCATTTTTTGCTTTAAATTCAAGGTCATGTTTTTCAATTCTAATACTTATTCTAATTCCTTTCGTTTCTGTTTTTTTCTGTTTAGCATTGTGCTGTCTTTTTTGTTTTGCAATTTTATACAAATATTTTCCGTAATCTATCATTTTACATACTGGAGGATTAAGATTTGGAGATACTTCAGCTAAATCAAGTTCTTTTTCATTCGCTAAATTTATAGCATCTTCAATTTTCATAAGTCCAAGTTGTTTTCCATTTTCATCAATTACCATAACTTCTGGAAATCTAATTTGCTTGTTTATTCTAAGTTCTTTTATTTTTGCGATATGTTTGTTTGTTAGTAATTTAACATTTTAACATTTTAACATTTTAACATTTTAACATTATTTCAAAATAAGAACTTTATTTAAAAAGTAAATTTAAATCACTTGATATAAATTTGAGTTAAAGCTTTTGCTTTGAAATGTTAAAATGCTTATATGTTAGTATGTTAAAATGAACATAAAGTGGAGATGGCGGGAATTGAACCCGCGTCTAGAAAATTAATTTAAAAATCATCTACCAATATAGATTATTCTTTAAGAGGCAAGCCTCTATGTTTAAAGTTTATAAGCAGTGAACAATCAAGACCTTATAAACTCGAATTTAACTGTAGTTTCAAATGTTTAAGGTTAAATAACTTGAACATTCTATCTTGATGTATGACACCGAGGTTTGCTTATCAAGATTAGGCAATTCGATGGCTATCAGCCTAAAATTAGGCAATAGCAGTCGCAAAAGAAGTTTGTCTATTAAAATTAAACAGACTTGCTACTTTGCTTACAAGTGTCTTTGCACTTATATGATATTAGCAATTTTTACGAGATTAGCTAATATACTCGATCGGCAATTTTTAAAGAAAATCTCTATCGAGGTCTAAACATCCCCAAGAGTAGTATATAGCATCTAGTATTAAGTATCAAGCACTGCATGTTGACTTAGTACTAGATAATTAGTGGTATGATTTAATAATATTGTTCGACTTTATGGAGAACTATGCGCGCGCTACTTCTCCACAAGGTCGAAGAATATTAAGGAGGCTCTGAAAAACTAATAAATTTCTACTTTAGAATTTATTTATTGCCTTAAATCTGGATTCCCGCCTCCGCGGGAATGACAAAAACTGCGTTTTTCAGAGGTTCCTTTAAGTAAGAATACAATTCACATTGCTAATTAAATGTTTAATACTTATTTTTCATAATTCTCTCCATTTTGACCTTTTCTTCTCGTTTTTTTATGCCTTCTCTTTTGTCAATTTTTTTCTTTCCTTTTCCAACACCAAATTTAAGCTTAATAAGCCCATGCTTAGAGTATACCTTAATAGGTACTAATGTCAAGCCTTTTTGACTTATTTTTCCGATTAAAGATTTAATCTGATTTTTATGCGCTAAAACTTTTCTTGATCTTTCTGGGTCGTAATTGTCAGGCATATTTGCTGGTTGATAGGCTGGAATACTAGCATTTGTTAAAAATAACTCATTATCTTTTATCGTAACAAAAGTTCCTTTTAAG
>JAYEKL010000039.1:0-3758 GCA_034660995.1 Patescibacteria group bacterium
GATATTATATTTATTTCAAGAGTTGGAATAGTAGGTCAAAATTTTGAAGAGATTAACGAGCCTATGAAAAAGTTGTTAAAAAAGCTTTAAAAGCTTATAAATAAATTTGTGTTAAAAAAAATTGTTTTAAAAATTATTAAATTTTATCAAAAAACCTTGTCTACTGACCATGGTTTGTTTTATTATTTTAGTAAATATTTTTTCTTAGGTTGTAGATTTCAGCCGACTTGCAGTGAATACACTTATCAAGCTGTTGATAAATATGGGATAATAAAAGGAATATATATGGGAGCAAGACGTGTTATAAGATGCCATCCCTTTTCAAAGGGAGGATACGATCCAGTAAAATAAGTCAAAAGCTCATAAAGTCAAAAGTCTATAAAGTCAGAGATTTTTTATTTATAATCTTACGAACTTTATAACTTTATAAATTTTCAAACTTTACAAACTAATATAAATCAAATGAATATCTTAGCTTTCATCTTTAATGATCTTCTATATTATCCATTGTTTAATTTAATGGTGTTCTTTTATAATATTATTCCAGGGCATGATATTGGGATTGCTATAATAGTGCTTACTTTGTTAGTAAGATTTGCTCTTTATCCTATAAATACTAAGGCAATCAAGAGTCAAAAGCAATTACAAGAGATTCAGCCAAAAATGAAGGAAGTTCAGGCTAAATATAAAAATGATAAAGAAAAACAGGCAAAAGCGTTGATGGCGTTATATCAGAAACACAAAATAAATCCAATGTCAGGATGTTTTCCAATTTTGTTACAGTTTCCGATATTAATAGCGCTTTATTGGGTATTTTTAAATGGGTTCAAAGATGAAAATCTTGCAATTATTTATCCATACATTTTTAATCCCGGACACATAGATCCCATGTTTATTGGGTTTATTAATCTTTCTGAAGTAAATGTATCTTTAGCCTTTATTGCTGGAATTTTACAGTATTTTCAGACAAAAATGATAATGGGGAACAAGAAAGAAGAAAATAAAAAAGAAGAAAGCGAAAAAGAAAAAACTCCAGAAGAAAAAACGCAGGACTTTGCTCAGTCAATGTCTAAGCAAATGATTTATTTAATGCCAGTATTAACTTTTGTTTTTGCGATGAGCTTTCCTTCCGGTCTAGCGTTATATTGGGCAGTAACTACGTTATTTGCAATTGCTCAACAATATCTTATTATGAAGAAGACAAAAAAACAGGAAGTAGAGATTGTAGGCAATAAATAAGATATGTTGATTTTTTTCTAGCTAGCGGATCGTCCAAGAATAAAAAGAGATAAATTTTGTGCCGATATATTGCTATTGCTAAATTGTTATATTGCTGTATTGTTATATTCAATACGACAATTTAACAATTTAACAATTTAATATAAAATTCTATGAACGAAGAAAATCAAAAACTCGTAAAAGAGGCAATACTTAAATTACTTGATGTTATGGGGATGGAGGCAGGGATTGATGAGGAGAGGATTGAAGACATAGGAGACGGTAGAGAGGTTTACACAGTTAATTTAAGAACAGAAGATCCAAATTTGTTGATAGGTCAATATGGGTCAAATTTGCAATCTTTTCAGCATTTAGTTGGAATTATAATTAGAAAAAAATTTTTTAGTCAAAGTGACGGTCTTGAGGATAAAATTATAAAATTTAATATTGATGTTAACAGTTATAAAAAGCAAAAAAAGGAATCATTAATTAAACTTGCTGACACTATTGCTAATCAAGTCATTTATAACAAAAATTCAGTTGCATTACGTCCAATGTCTGCTTACGAAAGAAGAGTTGTTCATTTAGAAATATCTACCAGAAAAAATTTATCTACTGAAAGTGTAGGAGAAGATATTGTAAGAAGAATTATTATAAAGTATGTAGAAGAATAGAATTATATGTAATTTGATAGAAATTATTTAGCTGTATTATTTAAAAAAGATTGAATGTCAAAGGTTTTTTAAAATACCAAATTCAAAATTACAAATAACAAACAAATTACAATTTTCAAAATTTAAATATTCAAAACTTTTCTGAAATATATTATTTGTTTGTGATTTTAGTTATTATAATTTATGAATTTCAATCTCACCCAAAAAATTGCGTATAATGCTTTGTTCTCTGCGGGGGCTCGTGTTGTTGAGGTGGCTATTGCTTTGGTGATTATAGGTCTGACAACAAGGTATCTTGGGGACGGTGGTTTTGGGGATTATATAATTGTAATTACTTTTATATATATTTTCTCTGTTATTGCAGATTTAGGACTTTATTCAATTGTTGTTCGTGAAATTTCACGAAATGGAGCAGATGAGGAAAAAATTGTAAATAATGCTTTTACATTAAGGCTTGTAGCAGGCTTTTTTATTTTAGGGTCTGCTTTTTTTGTTTCTTTAATATTTCCATATTCAGAAAGTGTAAAAGTTGGAATTGGAATTGCGGCTATCGGATTTTGGATTCTTTCTAATATTCAAGTTTTAATGGGTCTTTTCCAAAAGCATTTAGCTATGGACAAAATCGCCATAGCTGAAATTTTAGGCAGAGTTATTCAACTTTTTTTTGTAATAACTTGTATTAAATTAGATTTAGGATTTTTATATATAATATTTGCTATATTTTTAGGAGCAATATTTAATTTTGCTTTAGTTTTATTTTTTACTTCAAAATATATAAAAATAAGACTAAAATTTGATTTTAAATTTTGGAAAGAAATGCTTCGGCAGGCATATCCTCTTGCCATTTCGGCAATTTTAGTCCTAATTTATTTTAAGTTGGATACAATTTTTCTTTCTGTTATGAAGACAAGAGAAGATGTGGGAGTTTATGGATTGTCTTATAAAATTTTAGAAAATCTTATATTTTTTCCAGCAATGATTGTTGGGCTTACTATGCCAATTATGAGCAAATATATTTTTACTGACAGAAATAAGTTTAAATCGGTTGTACAAAGAACATTAAATTTTTTGATTATAGCTGTTGTTCCGATGACGGTCGGAGTCGTTTTTATTTCGGATAAAATTATTAAACTTCTTGGAGGTAGCGAAGGGTTTAAGGACTCCCCTCTTGTTTTAAATATCTTAATGATGGCTTTGGGATTTATATTTCTGGGCGCGCTATTTTCAAATATTATAATTGCCGCAAATAAACAAAAGCAGTTAGCGCAAATATATTTTGTCGGAATGATCTTTAATATTATAGCTAACTTTATTTTTATTCCCCGCTATTCATATTTTGGCGCTGCGGCGACAACAGTTGTAACGGAACTATTAGTTACTATTTTAATGATTATTGTTGTTTATAGGTCAATAAAGTTTATTCCGTCATTTGCTATTTTATTTAAAGTAGCTTTTGCCTCTTTTCTAATGGCTGTAATGCTTCATCATTTTAGCTATTTAAATATTTTTTATCTTCTTGCTCTTGGCAGTGCTGTTTATTTATCTTCAATATATTTTATTGGTGGAATTTCAAAAGATGAAATCGGAAAATTAATAAATAGAAAGGGCTGACATTTTGTTAAAATATGATTATTCTGCATGATTATAATGGAACTGGTAGAGAGTTAAGGACAGTCATTAAGCCAAAAAGTTATTATTATTTACTATAAGCTCATGAGGAATTATAATATGATATAAAATGGATCATACACAATTTAGTGGTTTAATAAATTCAGTTTTCTATATATCGTCCCCCTGATAAGGGGGAATTAAAGGGGGTTTTGAATACAGAATAATTTAAAACTTATAATAAAAATAGGAGACACC
>JAYEKL010000040.1:0-3735 GCA_034660995.1 Patescibacteria group bacterium
AAAAATTTATAAAAATAAAAGATTTTTAGTAAAAAATAAAAATTATGAAAAAAGAAGCTTTGTCAATATCAATGTCAAAATTAGTTATAGTTGTTAGTCTAATTGTTGGAATTGGATCGGTGTGCGGTGTAATGGGGTATTATTTAACAAAAAAACTGAAAAAAACTGAAGTTTTTGAAAACAAAATAGCGTGGGATATATACGATTCATCTGACAGTAGTTTGTTTGATTGGGAAAAGTATAATATTAGATATCATAGCGATTGGCACTATACAGAAAAGAGGGTTTCTTCATCAAGAAAGCTCGGCGCTTTAAAAACTATTTTTACAGACAATGACAGGCGATCTAGCAAGTTGCTAATAACTGTTGGTGGTGATAAATTAGATAATTTATTAACTAAAAATATTAAAAAAAATATATTTTTAAACAATACTTTTTATAAATACGATAATGATCATATTAAAACTGGACAAGTATATTATATTTATAAAACTGGAACAGATGAAGAAATTAGTCTTGGAACAGAAGTAGAAATAATTTTTGAATTTAATAATGTTAGCAAAGATACAATAAAAGAAATATTGGAAAGTTTTAATTTACAACCGTCAAAGAAATTAATTGATTGGAAAACTTATCAAAATAAAGAATATCAGTTTGGGTTTAAATATCCGAAAGAACTTTCGTTTTTAGCTTTGGGTCCGAATGAAGTTCAGAAAAAAATAGAAAACAATGATGGTAAGCTTATGTCAGGAACCAGTAAGCCGTCTTTTAATACAATTGTCTTTTCGGATGAAGGTGGCAGGGATATTTTTGAAGTAAGCATATTTTATCCTAAAAAAGAAGTTCTTTCTAAAGAAAACTATATAGAAAAATATTTTTATCTTTATGGTTTTTGTAATGCTAGTGCTGGTTTTGAGCCTGTCGAAATTAATATATTCAATACAGACGAAACTGATATTATGAGAGTTAGTGGAACAAATTACGAAAGTTCTGTTTTTAGAGGATGTTATTACTTTAAAAATAATAATAATAATTTAATAGTTTTTAGTTCTTATGGCTTTAAAGGTGAAAAAGAATTCAAGAAAATAGATTTAATGATGAAAGACATATTAACAAACACTATGACAGCTATGTCTATTGAGAGAAGTGAAACAAGAGTATATTTTCCAAGTGCTGGAGATGTCTTAGAGAAAGGTAAAAGTTATAAGATATTATGGAAAGTTAGAAACGAAAATAATCATATTGATATGAGATTGTATAATAATGATGCTTCTGATAACGCAACCCGCCTTTGTTGAAAATAAAATTATTAAAAGAGAAAGAAAGAAGATAAGCAAAGAAATAAACAAAATTGAAGAAAAAGAGAAAGCATCTAGAACGAAAAGAAAACAAAAAGAGAAAATAAATCTAAAAGCGTATGTTTCCAAAAACATCGGTTCTTTTTTTGCTAAAGCTTCAGCGGGAATATGCACCGCTGACGACATAGAACTTTTTAATCGTCCTGATCATTTCCATTTTAATTTAGCGGAAGACATTGGAAACAATAATGAGATAATAAAAGGAAACATTCAGGCGTATGTTATTGAAGATAATGGAGAAAAATCCCTGCTTTTAAGAGGAATTAATCCTAATTCTAATTTTATTTATGAAGTAGATACCGCAACTTTATGCGAAGAGATCATAAAAGTCGCTGAACAATTCAAAGAAGACAACGGCTTGAAAAATGTTTATTTAAGTGAACAGATTAAAGGATGGCACGCTTTATCAAATAGAGATTCAGTGTTTGAATATCTCAAAAAATATCTTACGGAAAAAAACAAGCGAGAGATTGATTTTAATATTACGAACAATACTAAAATATCTAAAATGTATCAGATTAGTTAGTGTTTAACGCAATATTAAATTACTGGGACACGGACTGTCGCATCGGGTTTTAAGAAAACATAAATGATTTCTACCCTGTAAACTGCTGTAGAATAATATAATTTGCATATGTATTTATAAAATTTAATTTATTGTTAAACAGAAATGAAAACAGATGTTGACATCTCATTATGCAATTGCTGTTCTCAGACAGTTGTCAAAAAAGCTATTCAAGTAGTAGGTAAAACTGTATGGTATTCTAATCTTCATCAACGAAGATTTGTAGAAACTATAGAACTTATTAAAAAGTATATTGACTTAATAAAAAGTCCTCGTGTATTAGAAGTTGGTTCGTGGCCTAACTATCTTACTATCGCCTTGCATAAAATGGGGGCTCAAGTGACTGCGACTGATCTAGAGCCAGAGCGAATAAAAATCTTAAAACAATACAATATTCCAGTTGTAAAAATAGACTTACACCATTCCCAGCATCTTCCATTAAAGAGTTCATATTACGACTGTATCGTCTTTTGTGAAATTATTGAACATCTTGATCCTCAAAAAATTACTAAGATTATTTTACGATTAAAAGAAGTTTTAAAACCTGATGGAGTTATTATCCTTACTACTCCCAATAAATTTTGTCTTGGAAATCTGCTTCGTTTTAAGATTTATGGTAGTAAAAAAACGGATAAATTAGGGCATGGCCATTGGAAAGAATATTCTCAAAAAGAAATTGAACTTCATTTTGAAAATTGCGGAATGAAAATTTGCGAATCAAAGTTAATTAATTTTTATTCGTTAATTGGTAAGTCAAATCACAATAGCTATTTCTACTCAATCTTTTCATTTTTAGGATATAATAATAAATTACACAATTTATTTAAGATAGTATCTTTACCCGCGCGTTCTTTAATTCCTGTTTTTCGCGATTCTATAGCTGTAGTTATTAAAAAATAAATTATCATTTTATTCTATGGACATCCTCACCTACAACTTTTTTCAAAATGCTCTCATAATCGGAGTTCTTGCCAGCATCGCTTGCGGAATTATTGGCCCTTTTGTGGTAGCGAAAAGAATTTCGTTTTTGAGCGGGAGCATTGCTCATTCTTCTTTCGGCGGAATTGGACTGGCTTATTTTTAGGATTTAATCCGCTAATTGGCACGGCTGTTTTTGGTGTTATGTCGGCATTAGGGATTGGTATTGTGAGCAAAAAGTTTAAAAAAAATGAAGATGCGGCGATTGGCGCGATGTGGTCTTTGGGAATGGCAATCGGTTTGGTGTTTATTTATCTCACGCCTGGCTACAGTGCTGATCTGTTCAGTTATCTATTCGGCAATATCTTAATGACCAGTTCTGCCGATATAATTTTAGCTGTTATTTTAAACATTATAATAATCGCCAGTGTTTTTGCTTTTTACCGCTGGTTCGCGGCGGTTATTTTTGACGAAGAATTCGCTGAGGTGACAAATATCGCCGTTTTCCCGATTTATTTATTTCTACTTTGTCTGGTCGCTTTAACAATAGTAATTTTAATCAGAATTGTCGGAGTAATTCTAGTCATTGCTTTGCTTACTCTGCCTGTCGCTACTGCCCAAACATTCAATAAAAGTTTCCAAAAAATAATTCTCTGGTCAATTCTCTTCGGCTGCTTATTTACCACCGCGGGAATATTTTTATCATATTATCTGAACCTGCCCTCCGGTCCAATGATTATTTTCACAGCTGTTTTTTGTTTACGCGGGGTTTTTGATGAAAGGATTTAAAAATTTTTGATTATTGAAAAATAAAAATAGTATGATGTTACATAATATCATACTGTTTTTATTTTGATTTTTTGAGTGGGGAATGGTAGAGTGGGGGGGTAGGAT
>JAYEKL010000041.1:0-3717 GCA_034660995.1 Patescibacteria group bacterium
TTGTATCTGAATGAGATAAAAAGAGCAAAATATAATGATTATTAACAGAAAGTTAACAAGATTTAACTTTACTTAAGTTAAATGCTGTTAATTTTTTGGTAAAATGGAGTTTGGCAACAGAGCCATTATACAAAGAGCATGTCAGAGAAGCAATAAAAATTGATGATGTATTTGTTATAAAACTGTCTGACTTTGTAAGAAACGTCGGTAATATTCCTGAAGAAGGACAAAAAAGAGATCATTTTATAAAAAAATATGGCCCAGTTATAAAAGAAGTTTTTATTCCGGCTTTTGAAGTAATGTCAGAGGAGCATCCTCTATATGAAAAAAGAAATGACATTTTAAAAGAATTGAATGATATATACGAAGCTGATTATAAATAGGGTCTGCTGATTTTCTTATTATTCCCCTCTTGAGAAGGGGGTTGGGGGGTGTGTTAAAAAGCTTGTTACACACTCCTTGTCCCTCTCAAGAGTGGAATAATCGGTGAAAATCACCAGCCATGAGTAGAAATTGCGTTGTGAAATTTAGAAATGAAGTTGACAGATTTTGTTGGTGTGATATTTTAATAAAAAAGGAGGGATTTAATGAAATGCAAGAAATGGATGGTACTGTTCCGTTGTGTGAGAAATGCTTGGAGAGGCTGGGAGAACTGGTGGAAAAGCATCCACCATTTCCAGACGTTGAAGAACGCCAACGCCAACGCCAACGCAAGGAAGTTGCCAGTGTTCCCGAAATAAAATTTTAAATAGCAGGTGAATTCACCTGTTTCTTTTTTTATTATCAAATTTATGCTAGAATAACTTTATGAAAAAAGAAGTTCCAAAAGCATATAATCCTCAAGAAGTAGAGGATAAAATATATAAAAAATGGGAAGAGTCGGGATTTTTCAATCCAGATAATTTGGGGTTATCTGAAGACGCGGAAAAGTTTTCAATTTCCATGCCGCCGCCGAACGCGACGGGAGTTTTGCATTTGGGGCATGCTTCAATGCTTGCTTACCAAGATCTAATGACTAGATATAATAGAATGTGTGGGAAAAGTGCGTTATGGCTTCCGGGAACAGATCATGCTTCAATTGCAACTCAAACAAAAGTAGAAAAAATAATTGCGAAGGAGGGAAAAACTAAATACGATTTAGGTCGGGAAAAGTTTTTGGAGCGGGTAAACAAATATGTTGAAAATTCAAAAAATACGATTAAAAATCAAACTAGAAAAATGGGGTCTTCTTGTGATTGGTCGCGCGAAAGATATACACTTGATGATGGTTTATCGCGCGCTGTTCGAGAAGTGTTTGTAAAGATGTATAATGATAAACTTATTTATCGCGGAGATAGAATTGTTAATTGGTGTCCGAGATGTGAATCAACTTTAGCAGATGATGAAGTTGAACATAAAGATCAAAAAGCGAATTTATATTATTTTAAATATGACAAAAACTTTCCGATCACAATTGCGACAACAAGACCTGAAACAAAACTAGGCGATACGGCTGTGGCAGTTAATCCCAAAGATAAGAGATACAAAAAATATATTGGAAATATTTATGAGATAGACTTAGGGAATGGTAAACATAAAATTAAAATTATTGCAGACAGAGAAGTTGAAATGAAATTTGGAACTGGAGCGCTAGGAGTAACTCCCGCGCATAGTATGACCGATTGGGAAATGGCGGAGAAAAATGATTTGGAAAAAATAAAAATTATTGGCGAGGACGGAAAGATGAATGCTAGCGCTGGAAAGAACTATGAAGGTCTAACGGTTTTAGAAGCGAGAGAAAAAATAGTAAAGTATTTCCAAGAAAATAATTTAATTGAAAAAGTTGAAGAAGTAGATCAGAGCTTAAGTATTTGCTATCGATGCGACACGCCGATTGAACCTCTACCGTCAAAGCAATGGTTTGTCGCTGTGGATAAGAAAATTACAATTAAAGGAAACAAATATTTTCAAAACAAATCTCTTAAAGAAGTTTCCTTTGAAGTTGTTAAAAATAAAGAAATAAAAATTATTCCCGAAAGATTTGAAAAAACATACTTTCATTGGATGGAAAATTTGCGCGACTGGTGCATTTCTCGGCAGATTTGGTTTGGACATCAGGTTCCGGTTTGGTATAGGGACGAATCAGGAATCAGGAATTATGAATCAAGAATAAATTCCAAATTCAATAATGAAATTTATATCGGCGTTGAATCGCCGGAGAGTGAGGGTTGGACACAGGATAAAGATACTCTAGACACCTGGTTTTCTTCTGGTATTTGGACGTTTTCAACTTTATTAAATCAAGATCGCAAGAAATATAAAACATTTGAAGATTGGATCGCGAATAGTCCTGATCTGAAAAAGTTTCATCCTACTTCGGTTATGGAGACTGGATATGATATTTTATTTTTTTGGATAGCGAGGATGATTTTGATGACGACTTATACGCTTGGCGAAGTGCCGTTTGAAAATATTTATCTTCACGGAATGGTACGCGACAAACAAGGCAGGAAAATGAGCAAGTCTTTTGGAAATGGAATTGATCCGATTGAAATGATTGAGAAATATGGCGCGGATGCTTTACGGCTTAGTATGATTATTGGATCTAGTCCAGGGAATGATATAAAAATGTATGAAGAAAAAGTTGAAGGGTATAGGAATTTTGTGAATAAACTTTGGAATATCTCGAGGTATATAATAGTTGCTTGTATTAAAGACAGCAAGAACGAAAAAGATGATTTGGTGTCTAAAAATAAAAAAATTGTCAAATTGTCAAATTGTCAAATTGTCAAGGAACAAAAATTTTCGCTCCCTACCTTGGCGGACAAATGGATATTAAATAAATTAAATAATCTGATTGAAGAAGTTACGGATGATCTGGATAATTATAGATTTTCACAGGCTGGTGAGAAAATAAAAGAATTCACTTGGAATGATTTTGCTGATTGGTATATTGAAGTTTCAAAAATAGAAAAGAATAAGGATGAAATTTTAAATTATATTTTAAAACAACTTCTGGTCTTAGCGCATCCTTTTATTCCATTTGTAACAGAAGAGATTTGGAAGAATTTTAATGCTGAAAATTTGTTGATAACAGAAAAGTGGCCATCGCGTAGAGACGCCGATTTATTGCGTCTTTTGTGTAACAAAGACGCGATAAACGGAGACGCGATGAATCGCGTCTCTACGACATTTGAAATAATTCAAAGTATTATTACTGCTATTCGCAATGCTCGCGCGGAATATAAAATTGAACCTTCTAAAAAAATAGACGCTGTTATTTACGCTGGCAATAAAAAAGAACTTATTGAATCACAACTACATTTAATTAAAAATCTTAGGACAGGAATTGATAAGTCAGAAATAAAAGAAAAAGGCGAAAAGATTAAGGACGCGGCTTATTTGGTTATCGGCGATGTTGAGATTTATTTATTGGGAATGGTTGACAAAGAAAAAGAAAAAAAGAATTTGCAGAAAGAAATTAATGAGTTAGAAAAATATATTAAAGCTATTCAAGCAAAACTTGGTAATGATAATTTTGTAGAAAATGCCCCGCGGGAAATTGTTAATAAGGAAAGAAAAAAATATCAAGAAAGTGAAGAAAAGTTAAGGAAATTAAAAGAAAAATTAATATCGCTGGGTAGTTAAACATTATAAGTTATGAAATTGAAGAATAAGAAGTTTTGCATTAAGGTTTTACAGTTTTATCGGGACTATGGAACCAGCGTTAGTTATTTT
>JAYEKL010000042.1:0-3669 GCA_034660995.1 Patescibacteria group bacterium
TCCTCAAGGCCAGGCAGTCCAGATGTTCATTTGTGTCTGTTTTGACCAGCCGAATCGCCGGATACGTGATCCGTATGTCCGGTGGTGTGGGAGGGGCGCTCAGCGATGGGTGTCCCTATCCCTATAGCAAGTTTTTTATCTCTACAATCAGTCTTACTTCTAAGGCACTTTCAATTTAGTGCATCTTCAATGTCCTACTGAAAAGACATAGCTATCGGTAAGTACAGGAATAATAACTGATGAGCCATCCACAAGCGTAATTTTTGTATTATTGACATACCGTCCTACTACGTCTACATAAATATTTTGACGAATCTCTAAAAATGTTGCCTTAATATTTTCAAAAGCAAACCCCTGCTTTGTCTTTCCATTCCAGCATAAATATAAATCCCCGCTCTTCATAGCAATTAAACCTCTCCATGCATAATACTGTTTTTTATTAGATGGACCATCAATTGGAGTCTGAAGAGTATATGTGTTATCAGTAGAAGCATTGAATTTCCATAATGCATCTTGTAAATTATGAAGTTGCTGTTTTCCTGATTTAAGAGCTGCTATATATTCGTGTGTCTTTCTTTCACTTTCTGCCTTCTCTGCATTTTTATGCTCTTGCTCTTTTTGTGCTTTAGCCTTTTTTTCTTTTATTTTTACATTTATTAAAACTGATCTTTCTTTATGCAAAGAATCTGCAAATTTATCATAATCATCAATAAACTGAATAGTTTTGGAAAGTAGGTCAGGCAAGTTATAATCATTACTAGTTTTACAGCATCTTTCTTTTTGCAGTTTGTTAAGGCTATTTGCTAATTTTTTTTCAATTTTTTTCAATTTTTTTTCAAAATTTTTATCCTTTTCTATATCGAATGATTCATACTTGTAAATGTAGTATTGATGAATAATGGTTCGGACATCATTAATTTTATTTGTGCAAGAGGAATAAGGCATATCCCCGTTATATCCATAACTATTTGTCAAAGTGGCAATTAAATCACAATTGAGTAATTTAATTCTTTTGTTTATTTCATGCTTGATATAGTAGCCAATGCCAAGTTGAAAGCTTGAAGTGCCTATTTTTTCTTTTAATTCATTGAATAATTTATCTTTATTGATTTCTCTTCTTTTTCTTGCTTCAGATAAAGTAAACCCCGCAGAATGATATTCTATTGCTGCATCCGCATTAAAGCCAGCTTTCTCCCATTCAATAGCATCACACAAACTAATATCATTAAGAACATAATAAGCTACAAAATCGAGTCCAGCTTTTTTCCAATCTTCCTGTGATGCTTTTTTACAGTCCCCGCTATCTGTCATAGACTTAATATCTAAAGCTAAAACAGTATTAATACAGAACGTATTGAGAGTAAATAACATAGCTCCTATAAAAAATAACTTTTGAGTACGACATAATATTTTGTTGTAGTCATTCATTTTATCCCTCCAATTCCTATAAATTATATGTTAGCAATTCTTTTTATTTTTTTCTATTGTTTTATGAATAGCCGCAAAAAGGTCAAAAGCTATTTCTTTATTTGGAATAGGCAATTCTGCTCCTTGAAAAAGTTTGTTCCCATCACCCTTATATGCTTGAATTCTGATTCATAGATTGCCATCCCATGTTTTAGACAATGTTGTAACACGAATATTACCTACATCAAAATAAATGTTGCCTTTCCCGTCTTGTTTTTTTTGCATTTGATATCTCCTGTTTTTTTGCTAACGTCTCGGATAACTTGCTGAAAAAGCCAACACAGGCTTGGCTAAAATAGGAAAAAGAACTAAAAAGACAAAAATGGGTATAATCTAAAAATGGCCTGGCTTTTTCAGTCAGAGTTGATCCTTATCTTGTTAGGCATTTTCTTTTTGATGATGCCAAATGGCTGCATCCAATAGTGCAGCTTTTCGATTTGTTTGTTTGGCTACTTCAAGTAATGAATCCAAGGCTTCCTCTTGTGATACATTTCTTTCGATTGCCTCTGACACAAAATTTACAATATGAACATCAGGTTTGACGGTATCAACACCTAGCCGAAGACAAAGCCATTGAAACAAAGCGATGCCAATGCTGTGCTCCTTAGTTTTAAGCTGACCTTTAATGTCAGAATCGAAATCTGCCTCAGAGATCCATTTTTTTAGGCTCTTCTGACCCTTAATTCCTCTGCTCTCGAATTCACTGAGAAGTTTTCGGAGGAATTTGGCTCGACTCCAATGATTGTTGCCCCATAATGAGTTCGCTAATCGTAAATTGCCATTTTTGGTATTTGGAAATTCATCAATGATTTCTTTTAATTTTTTGTGTGTCCTGTAACCATGATTTTCTTCAAAGTGTTCCATTGCAGATGACACAGTGCTAACTTTCATTTGAAAGTCTATGACTGTATTCAATAGATTGGTTACGTAGTCATTAATTCGATAGTCAGGGCCGTCATCAAGCTTGTTGCATTGGGTTCTCAATTTCTGGATTTCACGTTTAGTTAGTGCCACGAGTTATCCTCCTTAATGCCTAACGCTGAAGTTAACCCGCCAGCCGACCAGTTGGCAACCAACTTTGAGCGTGGCACAATTTTGAGGTAAGCTCAAAAAAACGCGCGTACTCGCTGGTCGGCGTTGAACGCATTGTTAGCCTGTTTGTCTTGTAATATTAGATACATATGAAGATTTGCAACCTTTAGTTTTTTTAATCTGTAAAATCTCCAAAATCACCCTCAATATGATTACCATTTTGATGTGTGCCAAAAGTTGTGTATTCTTCTAAGCCAAGCAAAGTTGGACAAGTTAATTTAATTCTGTCATTAAGTTTTATTGATGTTCTATCACTGGAATAGTTAGCGTAATATGCCTTTATCCATATTCTATAATTTCCAAAATTGAATACAATAGTTGAATTGTTTTTTTGTTCAATTTTTTTCCTGCGCCTATCCATATCAACCACTGTTATGACTAGGCCAATTCTATAATTATGTTGTGCCCAAAAGGACACTTCGTCTTCAATTGATGATATATCTTCGTCTGAAAATTCATACAATTTTTCTTTATCAATTTCAGAAAAATTAAATCGTGTTTTTCGGTATGGGTGGGTATGGAAATCACCAAGAAATTTATTTTGAGGCCAGAAAGATGACATTAAATCCCTTTTTAAAAGAATTGAATCATCGTCTGGTGCAATTTCATCGGTATTTCGGGATGCAGATGTTTCAATTGTAGCCTGAGAAATTGTGTAAATTATTTTACAGTGATCCTTAGTTATTGGAAGTTTTGTAAGGCTCCCCCATAATAAACCGCAAGTCTCAACATATTTTTTATTCCTTGATTTAGATTTTCCTTTTTGAGTTAAATGCTTAATGCAAAATGCTTCAAGGGCAGCATGACATATTTGCATTAGTGCATTTTCAGATAAGACTACATATTTCTCATTTTTCATTTACACCCTCATTCTTTGGAAGGCTAACAGTTAGGATAGATGGAAAATTTTCCATGTATTGTTTATATATCATGGAAAATTTTCCACCTATTGTTATATTGATATGTAAAAAATGGAAAAAGTTCTATTGACTTTTCCATATATTGCATAATAGCGTTGATAGCATGGAAAATTCAAAAAAATTCCGACCGGATCCTAAACTCCGGCTCATGGATCAGGTTCGACAAGTCCTGCGGTATCACCACTACGCC
>JAYEKL010000043.1:0-18363 GCA_034660995.1 Patescibacteria group bacterium
CGGCTGGACAAACTATTTTGCAAGCTCGACAACCAATACATTGTTCGGGAATAAAAATAGGATCTTTGCCTTTAACAAAGACAATAGCTTTTTCCGGGCAAACCGCAGCGCATTTTCCACAATGTAAACATTTTTTAAAATCAAAAACCGGCATCATATTTTTGACATCTTCTACTTTTTTTAATTTAATACCAAGCAAAAGATCGTCTCCTGGACAATCTACATCAGCATCAATCAATAATACTTTTTTATCTTCAGATAAAATTGAAGACAAGGCAGTCGCCATAGTTGATTTCCCCGTTCCGCCTTTGCCTCCGGTAATAGCTATTTTAATTGGATTAGAAGCAATAATCATATTATTCTGATTTTTTATAAAAATTAAATACTAAAGAAATTAAAAAGAAAAATACGCTTACAAAAATTATTAACAAGCCAGCGGGAATATTTATAAATTTAGAACCAAATACTCCCAATAGACAACTTAATCCTCCAAATAACATTCCATATAAAGAATACTGCGAAATATTTTTGCTAAAATTTTTGCTAGTGCAGGCCGGTATAGCTACTAAAGCAGCGGTCATTAACCCACCAACTATTCTGGCTCCTAAAGATACAATAATCGCTATACAAAACAGATAAATAAAATTATATTTTTTGACATCTATCCCCTGGGAACGAGCAATATCTTCAGAAATTTCAGTTAAAATAATTTTTTTGTAAATTTTTTTAGTTGTAAAAATAACCAATAAAGACAAAATGACAGTAATTATAGTTGTAGTTAAAGATATTTGGGTAACATCTCCAATTAGAGCGGGAATAGTTTTTTCTTCTGGAATAAATAAAAAAGTAACTGCGACTCCAGTTGCAAAAATAACAGCAGTTAAGGCTTCCATCGGAAGTTTAGTTTTTGTTTCCATATACCAAATTATAACAATACCTAAAAGAACAACTAAAAAAGCACCTATAGATACATCAAAGCCAAATAAAAAAGCTAAAGCGATACCAGGCAAGGTTAAATGACCTAAAGGACCGGCCACTAAAACCATTCTTTTAGATAGCATTAGGGTTCCTAAGTAACCAGCAGCAACCCCGACAAAGCTTCCCATAATTAAAATTAAAATAAATTCCATATTATTAATGAGTATGTTTATAAAATTTTATTCCAGTCCCGTAAATTTTTTGCAAATTTTTCGGAGTCAAAACTTTTAACGGCTTACCATAACATAATTTTTCTTTATTAAGGCAAAGCACATTATTTGCATGTTCATAAACAATATTTAAATCATGAGTAACTAATAAAATTGTTAAATGCCTTTGTTGCCAAATTCTATGCAAAAGAGAATAAATAGTTTCTTCTCCGCCAGCATCAATCCCATAGGTCGCCTCGTCAAACAATAAAATATCAGGATTATCAACCAAAGCCCAGGCAATTATCATTCTTTGAAATTGCCCAGTAGACAAAGTGCCAAACGGTCTTTCTAATAACGACAAATCCAATCCTACTTCCTGAAAAATTTTTAATATATCTTTTTGTTCAACATTTTTAAATTCAAAAAATTCTTTTATAGTCATCGGGGACAAATTTTTTCTTTGAATCAATTCTTGTGGAGGAAGATAGCTGATTTTTTTTGACGCCCAAGTAATTTCTCCTTCACTGGGTATAAGTCCCAATAAACTTTTTAACAAAGTGGTTTTACCAGCGCCATTCGGCCCCAAAATAATTAGAACATCACTTCTATTCACCTCAAAAGAAAGGTCGCTAATAATTTTTTTATCGCCCAATTTTACATTTAAATTTTTTACTTTTAAAATAGGCTTGGACATGAATTTAATAAACAATTTATTTTAATCTTTTCAAAATATTTTTTTGAATTGATCTTTTTATTTGCACAATCTCTATTTGTTTAAAAATTTAAAAATATTTTCTGTAGCTATCGCGCCTTCGGCGCAAGCGGTAATAATTTGCCTAAATGAATTTGAATTGGTGGTTATATCACCAGCCGCCCAAACTCCTTTTTGACTAGTAATTTGATCTTGATTGGTTAATATATATCCGCCCTTATCTGTTTTTAGATTTAACTGTTTAGATAAATTCAAATCTGGTTCGGAACCAATTTCTATAAACAAACCATCAATGATTATTTTTGTTTTCCCTTCAAATTCATTTTTTAACTCTATAGCTAATAATTTTTCCTCTCCAATCAATTCTGTTATTTCATTATTATAAATAACTTTTACTTTTTGATTATTTTTTATCTGGTTTATCCAAGCAGTCTCACCGCGCAAAGCATCTTTGCGGTAAATTTGATAAACCATATTAGCTACTTGCGATAAATAAAGAGATGAAGTATTGGCGCTATCGCTACCACCGACAACCGCCACCACTTTATTTTTGTAAAACATCCCATCACAAGTGGCGCAATAAGAAACCCCTTTGCCTATTAATTCTTTTTCGCGAGACAAATTTAGATGGCGATGCTTCGTGCCGGTAGCTATAAGAATAGTTTTGGCTATTATATTTTCTCCATTAGATAAATCTAATTGGTAACTATCATCAATTTTTGAAATAGATTTAACTTGAGCCATTATTTGCGGCACGGATAAAAAATTAACTTGGTCAACCATTTTTTGCGACAATTCCATCCCTGAAATCTCTTTTTCAGATGGATAATTACAAATTTTATGAGAAGAAGTCATTAATCCGCCTGGAAGATCGCCAACTAGAACCTGCTTTATTCCGTAACGAGCAGCATAAATAGCCGCCGTTAAACCTGCCGGTCCATTACCAATAATACATAAATCAATATTGCCCATATTATTTGTTAATTATTTCTTCAATTTCACCTTTAAGAGTGTTAAAATCTCTTAAACCGACAAACTCTCCGATTACTTCTCCGCCCTTAAATAATTTCATATTAGGAATGCTTTGAATATTGAATTCCATTGCCAATTTGGCATTTTCTTGATTTTGCGTATCAACCTTTGCGACTTTTATTTTTCCATCCATTTTTTCCGATAGCTCATCTAAAGTCGGAGCCATCATCTTACAAGGCATACACCATGGCGCCCAAAAATCTACTAACACAGGTAAATCGCTCTTTCTAACTTCTTCGGCAAACTGTTGTTCACCATCTAAATTTAATACTTTTGACATATTTTTTTTAATTAATTATTAATTTTTACTTAACATTTAACCAATACCATCTTCTAAAACTTCTATCGTCAGCTTTGCTCTTTTTACTGTTCCAACAGTTGGGACTATATCTTCTAAATAATCACCAAATCTTCCTTCATCATCTTCAAAACCGACATGTTTGTATTCCTTATCTCCAAGCTTTTCAATCCTGTTAAACAAATTACCTTCAATTATTTTCTTCATTGCAATGTGAATTTAAATTTATTTATGTTAATCCCTGTGTCAACATACTATCAGCCACTTTTATAAAACCGGCAATATTAGCACCTTTTATATAATCAATATAACCATCACTTCTCTTGCCATATTTAACTATTTGGCTATGTATTTCCTTTATAATTATTTTTAATTTTTCATCAACTTCTTCTCTTGTCCATGACAATCTTAAACTATTTTGACTCATTTCTAATCCAGAAACAGCAACACCGCCGGCGTTAGATGCTTTGCCTGGCACAAATAAAATTTTGTTTTTCTTGAATAGTTCTATCGCTTCAGATGTTGAAGGCATATTTGCGCCTTCAGTTACCATTTTAACATCATTTGCAATCATTTTCTCAGCATCTTGACCAGATATTTCATTTTGAGTAGCGCAAGGAAAAGCTATATCAGCCTTTATTGACCAAGGTTTTTCATTGACAAGATATTTCAGATTATATTTATCGGCCACATCTTTAATTCGTCCGTGCTTTATATTTTTAATATGTTTAATAAATTCTAATTTTTCTTGATTTAATCCTTTTTCATCATAGATCGTTCCATTAGAATCAGACATAGTTAATATTTTTGCCCCTAATTCTATTGCTTTTTCGGCTGTATATTGAGCTACATTTCCTGATCCAGAGATTAAAACACTTTTTCCTGATAATGTATCACCAATATGTTTAAGCATTTCTTCCGCAAAATATATCACCCCATATCCAGTAGCTTCAGTTCTGATATTACTTCCACCCCAATTTAAACCCTTGCCAGTTAAAACTCCTGAAAATTCTTTAGTTAATTTTTTATATTGACCGTATAAATAGCCGATTTCTCTCGCTCCAACACCAATATCTCCAGCTGGCACATCAATATTAGAACCGATATGACGATATAATTCTGTCATAAAATTTTGACAAAACCTCATTATTTCACCATCAGATTTTCCACGAGGATCAAAATCACTACCACCTTTGCCTCCACCCAAAGGCAATCCTGTTAAACTGTTTTTAAGAATTTGTTCAAAACCTAAAAACTTTAGAATGCTCAAATTAACTGACGGATGAAAACGCAAACCGCCTTTATAGGGGCCGATAGTATTATTAAATTGAACCCTGAATCCACGATTAATTTTTATTTCTCCGACGTCATTTGTCCATGATACTCTGAAAATTATTGTTCTATCAGGTTCAATCAAACGTTCTAAAATTTTATTTTCAACATAAACAGAATTTTCATTCAAAAAATCCTCTAAAGAATAAACCACCTCTTCAACCGCTTGAACAAACTCCGGCTCATTAATGTTTTTATCTTTTATCTTTTTAATAAATTTTTCGGCATCAAATGACATATTTTTAAATTTAATTAATTACTTTTCATTAACTCATTCTTCTTCTGCCACGACCGCCTCCCCTTCCATCTCTAGGACCATTGCCTAATCCTCTGCCAAAACCCTTACCCATACCTTTTCCTGCGCCAGAACCGAAACCTTGCCTTTTACCAACTGAAAAATCCGAAGAATTTTGTGTTAACTTTGAATCTTCTGAAATTTCTTCTATCGCACCGAAAGAACATGCTTCTCGACATTTCCCACACTTTTTACATTTATTTTGATCAATGAAAGCTTTTCCGTCTTCTCCAATTTTAATTACTCCATAAGGACAAGCATCTAAGCAAACTCCACAACCGACACATTTTGATTTGTTAATTTCAAATTTCATAATTTTAAAGTTATTTATAAATTATTCTTCTTCCTCTACACATATTTCTTTATTTTTTATAGATTTAATCGTTTTCGCTAACAGCAAAATTATTATTAAATTTAATAAAACAAAAAGTAACCATGATAATATCTTAAAAAATTGCAACCCGGTTTCGTGATACATTAATAGCGTCCCAATAACTAATGCATCCATCGGAAATGAATATGCCCACCAAGATAAATAAAATTTAATTTTTGAAAACATTTTAAATTGAAATAAAATTAGCAAAAACATAAATACCCCAAAATAATAAAGCATATCCCCAAACGGATTTAGCTCGTTTAATAACTTAGTTAACGCAATAAATCCAATAATCGGTGGAGCAAAAAGTATAAAAAAAGTTGGTACTAATTTATCAGGAATTGGGTGATGGAAAATTACTCTGTTTATCACTATTACTGTTAAAATTATCCACCAAAAAAATCCGATACTAAAAAAGAACCAAGATAACTCTGGAGAGAAATGACTAACGCCTGCAATTGGCACCATAATACATCCTACAACTGGAATAAACCATGAAGGATTAAGGTGGTGAATTTCAAACTTATTATGGCGAATCCAAGCAGACATAATTATTATCGTAAAAATAAATTGTATTACAACGCCAATCCACCAAAGATATTTTGATATTTCCATATCCATAGCAAGATAAATTATACTAGAAATAAGAAAAAGTTTGGCAATAATGGGATAAAAATTAAGTTTTATTGGATGATTGAATTCCTTCTTAACTTCATTGGGATATTTAATAATCTTTGCTAAATAAAATAAAAAAACAATCCCAGTGATTATAATTGAAAAATAAAGCAAATAGTTGCTTATAGTAAATTGTAACTTAAGAATTTGCTCTGCCTTTTGCCATGCAAGCGTAAAACCGATTAATCCCAAACAAACACCTAAAAAGGATATTGAAAAATTTTCTAATCGATTAAAATCATTTTTTTTGTTAAATTTCACAATCATTTATATTTTTTTAAGTTTTTGAATGAATAAATAACCACCTTCCAATGCTGGATAATATGCACGATGATAAGGACAAAAAAGACTGGTTGAATAATTTTCGCGAAAGACAAATTAATAAATTTTGACACCACTATTAGCACAAAAAGTGTTATTAATAACCAGTCCACAATTAATATATCTTTTTTCATAAAAATTTATTTTTATTTCTGGGCGAATGAAATTATATCTTTTGACAGACTAATTTATCTTTTTAAGCTTTTTGTCTATAAACGCTTGCAAAGCATCTTTTATAATTCCTTCTCCGAAATAGATTTCAATATTAAATTGATTCAAAACATCCAAAGCTTTCGGTCCGACATTGCCAGTTATTATCGCGTTAACATTGTTTTCCGCTATTAGTTGGACAGTGGAAACGCCAGCCCCACTGTTTTGATCAATACTTTTATTTTTTATGGTTTCGGTTTTTTCTATTTTTCCGTCTTTTATTTCAGCAATAATAAAATACGGACACCTGCCAAAAACATCAGAAATATCACTCTCAATGTTTTTGTCTGTTGAACTTACTGCGATTTTCATAATATTTTATTGTTAGATTATTTCTGACCTTTAATTTGTGCTAAACGAGTTTTAATGTCCTTGAGATCTTCTTCTAGCAATTTCTCTTCCTCAGAAAGCATTTTTGTTTCTTCTTCCTCAGTAGGAGCGGCAACCCTTCTCCATCCTGATCCTCGGCCTCTACCAGTTCCTCCACGACCATAAGCTTGACCGCCACCGCAAGGACCTAATCCTTGACCTGTACCGGGACCATAACCCATAGGGCCAGTTCCATTAAATCTTGGCATATATTTTTTAGTTAAAATAAATTAATTATGATTATTCAATTTTTATATAAAATTTAAATAATTTCTATTTTAAGCATATACCCATAACAAACTTTTGTCAAGTGCAGTGTATGGAGTAAAATATATTCTATCGCATATTCTGGGTTGACACACAGGTCAACCCCTACGACAATTATTTTTTATTTTATCACCACCGCCGTAGTGGCAGACCTATATGTCTGCCCCTAACACAGGTCTACTCTTAAATACGTGCCTGCCCCTAAATATGGGATGAAATTTGTTTTGTCGCGTTTTGTCGCGGTATTCTGGGTTGACACACAGGTCAACCCCTACGATTCCTGTATCAACCTACGAGTTGGCTTTTTTCTTTTTCAAAATTTAATCAACAAAATTGATAAATAGTTTTTGTTAGTTTTATCTGTTTTGTGTTATTGGTAATTATTTGTCAATGGTAAATTATCAATCTATCTTAAATTCCTATACCCCCCCTGTAAACAAAAAAGTAGAAGTGAGATAAAACTAAATATTTTTCAAAAAATTCTTAATTCTCTCTTTATCTTCATTTGCCTTATTTCCCTTAAAATATATTTCTATGAACTCAATACTAACCATTTCTACAGTTTGATGATTTTCAATATAAGCATAGATAATTCTCAAATCTTTTTTCTTCAAACTCCTACAAAAAAATCTTGCTTTAATGATATATATTGAGCCATTTTTTGTAATGACATTAAAATGCTTGCCAATACCTAACGGCGATTCGTTTAAAACTTTTTTAAACTCCATTAAATCACTATCCAAAGTTTTAAATTTTTTGGATAATTTCTTAAAATCTTTTTGAAATTCTACAGTACTTTTAAAGTTCATCTTCATAGTTTCTTACTGAATGATCATCGTCGCGATAAAAAACAGTTTCATAGCTGATCTCCTCGCCTGTTTTATGAACTCTCCACGGAGTATCCGAGTGAGAATAACTGCTTAATTCAGTAGCATTCTTCCAAGCCAAGCGCGCCAAAACTTCATCTATATGTTGAATCTCTTGAGCTGACAAAATTTTTAAATCCGCCACTCTATGAGGCAGATATTTCTTTTGTTCATGCTGAAAATACTTGCTTCTGATTTTTTCTATTTCACCTTTTTCTATCATTTGATCTGTTATTTTTTTAAACTCAACTGGCGTCGGACCAAAATGATTTTTGATATATTTTGCGCCAATTAATTGTTCTTCAAATTTCTCATAATAATCAAAATCTATAAAATAAAGCAGTTTATAAATCGCAGTTTCACCGATATTCGGCCGAGCGCCGACTTTTTCAAGAACATAAAGCAAAACTTCTTTAAATTTTTTTACATTTGCGCGAGGCATAACAATTCTTATTTCAGGTTCAGATATTTTTTTTATCTTTTTTTCTTTTTCCAAATAAATTTCTATTTCCTTTTTATCGCCATTTATTAAATTCTTTAAAGACATGCTAAAAACAGACGCAATTTTTTGCGCCTCTGAAATCGTCAATTCTCGCTCGCCTTTTTCTATTTGCATATAGGTTTGGCGCGACATTTTTAATTTTCCCGCCATAAATTCTTGAGAAAAACTATTTTTTAAGCGAAAATTTTTTATTGTTTGCGACAAGTTTTTAGTCATATTTTAAAATTTTATGATTACCCTTAATTTCATTATACATTATGTATGAAATTCTTGTCAAGCGTGTATGTAAAATTTTATATACATTATTAATTTTACACATTTCCCGATTTAATCATTTTAATCATAATAAATTCTTAACTTTCCAGTCCCTTTTAGATTCCTTATTTGGCTTTTTAAATTTTTTTCCTGCCTTTCGGCAGATATGTCCTTGATTGATGAATGAGATTCGGCAGAATTAGAGAGATTCAAATCCAACATCCCACAAACAAAAAATAAAACGGCGCAAATTGCGCCGTTTTATTTTTTGGCTCGGGGACAGGGATTCGAACCCCGATCGTCAGGATCAAAACCTGATGTCCTACCATTAGACGATCCCCGAAAAATATAATTTCTAATTTTCAATTTCTAATTTCTATTAAATTTTCAATTTTTAAATCATTTTTACTATACCAGAATTTTTGACAAATACTCTGGCGAAAATATTACTTTACCCACTTTCACACACCCCATCTGCTTCATAGCCTACCCCTCTCTAGAGGGGAATTATTTCGTTATAAGTTATAGGTTATGTGTTATGTGTTATGTGTTATGAATTACACCACTTCTCCACCGAACATATCAAGCGCGGAATTGACGAGATTATCACTTTCCTCTTTTTTACTTTCTTTTTTTGTGAAACTCATTTCTTCAACTTTATATCCCATTTTTTCAGCTTCGTCTTTCGTTATAAATTTCAGAAGAACTTTTTCTTTTAGAATTTCTTCTATTACTTTTTCAATAATTGATCTACTCTCTACTTTTGCAAGTTTATCTTTATGAAAAGAATATTGACAAGATATTATGACTTCATTTCCTTTAACATCAATCGGTTGGCAAGTTTTTAGAAATGCCGTAAGTGAATGATTGTGAGGTTTTACTTCTTCAAGAATTTCACACCATTCATCTCTTATAGTTTCAAAGCTGATACTACATTCGTCCACTATTTTACTTTTCTCCTCCCTCTCTTCAATATTCTCTACAATTTCTTGCTTTATTTCATTTTCCTTTTTCTCAAAACTAATACTTTTTTTTACAAAATCACCTGATTGTTTTACTTTACTTGAAACTTTTTCTGTTATCTTCTTGATTGGCTCTTTAATTTTGTCATTATAACCGTTTTTTTTATCTTTTGTCAATAATTTTTCATCTTCAATATTAATTTCAGCAATTGCAAGTTCTAAGGGAAGTTGAGGAATTAACGCTAATTTAATCTCTTCTTTACTTTTTATAAAAACACTAATGATCTTTATAAGATGCGGAATTGAAGACATCTCTGAAATTTTTTTCAATTCTGAAATCTGTTCTTCGGTCATTTCAGAAGAAAAATATTTTTCCATTTCCGGACTTAGTTTTATCAGCATTAACTTTCTTGTGTATTCTATAATAGAACCTGCAAATTGCTCAAGATCATAGCCATCATCAGTTATTTCATTTATATATTCAATTGATTCACTATATTTTTTTTCTAAAATCAAATTTATGATTTTTATTGCTATTGAAATATCAGCTACTGAGAGAATTTTTTGAACTTCTTCAAGCGTTATTTTATTTCCATCTTCAATAGAAAGGATCTGACCCAAAAGACTTTCGCTATCACGCAATCCTCCATTTGAATTTATAGCAATAAAATCCAAAACACCGTCCTCTACTTTGACTCCTTCTTTTTTTGCAATTTTAGATAAACATCCTGTTATTTCAGAAACTTTCATTCGCCTAAAATCAAACCTTTGGCATCTGGAAATTATAGTCGCCGGAATTTTGTGAATTTCTGTAGTTGCTAAGATAAACATAACATGCTTTGGCGGTTCTTCAAGAGTTTTTAAAAGAGCGTTAAACGCGCCTTTGCTTAACATATGAACTTCATCAATTATATATACTTTATATTTTCCAATTGAAGGCGCAAAATTTATTTTCTCTATGATATCCCTCATTTTATCAACTTGAGTATGTGTTGCCGCGTCAATTTCAACCATATCCAAAAAACTATTTTGATTTATACTAAGACATATTTCACATTTGTTGCAAGGATTTCCATCTTTCTCATTTTTGCAATTTATAGTTTTGGCAAGAATTCTTGCTATTGTTGTTTTTCCAATTCCTCTTGGACCAGAAAATAAATAAGCATGAGCAACCTTTCCATTTTTAATGGAGTTTTTGATAGTTTTGATAACATGTTCTTGTCCGACAACCTCATCAAAACTCATTGGTCTATATTTTCGATATAAGACTTCACTCATAATATTTTGATATTTAAACAAACACGAATATTGTAGTTATTGCGCCTAATACTAGCGCTAAAATATTTGGAGCTAGAATAAACAAATCTTTTTTCCCATAAGCATACAAACTCCAGAAAAAACCGCAAACAGCTGTAGCCAAAGGTTGAATAAATATATTGCTATTCCCTTGAATATTTGAAATTAGAACTTCTATTTAGAGAAACAAACATTATTATTGCCATAATAGACGCAATACTGCCAATTATTTTTTCATTTTTTCTTAAAAAAAAATTGAAATTTATTATCCATAGTATTTTCTTTGATTTACGATAAAAAACACTTACAAACACACAGACAAAATACCATAAGAGGTGTTAAAATTACTATATTTAAAATTAGAGTGTAGAAGAACACTTTTTATAATTGTCATTTCGAATCCCGATAGGGTGAGAAACCTGCCTGCCGGACAGGCAGGTCTGTAAACTATACTATACCAGAAAGAAGGAGGGTTAAAGTGAGATTTAGTCAGTTCATAGATCTCTCCATTCCGCGAAGTTTATGCTGAATTTATCAGTGCTCCAGTCGAGATGACATCTACGCATTCAGAATATCTCTGTTTCCTTTATATGACAAAAACGTTTTTCTACAGTCTAAAAATATAAATATTTTTTATAACAAATCATCTAGAATGCCTCCCTGACTATTTTTGTTTTCATCGTCCTTATCCTCATCTTCGTCTTTGTTAAATTGCATTTCCTTCTTCATTTCTTCAATATCTGGCGTCCACTCGTCTTCTATAAGCTCATTTTTATTTCTCTTTTCATGTTCTATGTTTTTTTCTTCAAAATTATTTTTGACTTGCTTCATACCATCTTCCTCAATAAAGTTTTCATTGTCTTTTGCATCAAATATCTCGTTTTCTTTAGAATTTTCTATTACTGCTTCAATTGCCGCCCACTTGCTTATCTTCTCTTTAGGAACAATTATAGTTACTTCATCTCCTTCCCCAGCTTTAAAATATGTAAGTGAGGCTAAAAGAACATTATATCTTCTTCCCTCTGAAGAAACAAAGAACTTTCCCTCAGAATCTTTCATAATAGTTCCAATTATCTTTCTTCTATCTGCTGGACTTATTTGCTTATAGACGAATGAACCATCTTCTGTAATAGTAAGTTTTAATAGATCTCCTTCAATAAGCTTTGATTTACTGGCATAATTAACAGGAATTGGATATTCTTTTCCATCAAGACAGATCATTTTTTCTCCGTCAAAAGCTCCTTCTATTATTTGGCTTGCCTCAGAATCAATTGCTTTCTTTTTAGGACTATCATCAATTTGCGATAAAATTTGCTTTGCCGCGACAATACTCCTTTCTGCGTTTTCAATCATCTGACGCAAAAGAACAATCTTGTTTTGTTTTGATTCTTCCATATTTTTTATTTTTATTTTGTTATTGATCCGTTATTTTTAACGTTTTTCAGTATTATCATTATATCAGATTATTAAAGTTTGTAAATACAAAAATAGGGTTTAATAATTAAAAATAGTTGGTATTTCTCTAAAAACTATATTTAAAATAGTTATACCAGATAATTCGTTGGCTCAGTCCCAAAGGGCTGTGGAATCCAAATGTTAAATTCGTTGGCTCCATAGTGGCTTTAGCCCTGTGGAGCCTTTTTGTTACAACTCTGCACTTGAGCTCCAACCCTTTGGGATTAACGAAGATTTTTACATCTGGGCTCCACAGCCCTTTGGGACTATGGAGCCAACGAGCTTTAGCATTTCAGCATAAAAAATAACGCCTCACTCCCTGAAATAATTAAATTCCTTGCCAAAAATAAAGAATACAAATATACTAGAAGTGCGTCTATAAACAAAAAATAACTAATTAAAAACATAAATATGCCAACAATAACATTCAGAGAGATAAAAAAAGGTTCAATTCTTTTACTAGATAATGAACCATATGAAGTGCTTGATCGTTCTTTTAGAGCTAAACAACAGAACAAGGCAATGGCAACTGTCAATATGAAAAATCTTAACACGGGCAAAGTGCTAGAAAAAAATTTCCAATCCTCAGCCCCAGTTAAGGAAATAACTCTTGAAGAAATAAAAGCGCAATTTTTATACAAAGAAGGAGAAAATTATAATTTTATGGATCAGGAAACTTATGACCAATTTTCTCTTGAGAAAAAACAAATTGGAGATACCGCAAATTACCTTAAAGAAGAAATCGTTGTCAGAATAAAAAAATTTAATGACAAACCAATTGATATCATTCTTCCTACAGAAGTAAGCTTAAAAGTTATTGATTCTCCCCCAGGAGTTAAAGGAGACACCGCCCATGGAGGATCAAAAACTGTAACTCTTGAAACTGGACTAAAATTAAATGTACCGCTATTCATAAAAGAAGGAGAGAATTTAATAATTAAGACAAAAACCGGAAATTTTGATCGTAGAGAGAATTAGTATTTATAAAAAACAAATAAGAGTTAACAAAAAATCCTATCTAGAAAAACGAAGAAGTGTAAATAAAAATTTGACATTCCTTGTTATTTTGCTACGCTAGATAGGTAAAGTAAAAAGCAAAAAAGGTAATTAAAATGACAAACGAAAACAAAGAAGTAGAAGAAGAAAAAGAAAAGAAAACGCCACAACAATTATGGCGTGAAGCAGAAGAAAAACTGGCGCTAGAAAGATAGGTAAACCAATATAAATTTCTACATCAGTGTTTTATAGAAAATAAAGGTGCAAACCCTTTTTTATTTTTGCTCAAAATTTTTCAAAACTTTTTTTATATCTTCTACGCTCTCAACTTTCACTAATTCTTTTCTTACTTCTCTCGCACCTTCAAATCCGCGAAAATACCAAAGAAGATATTTTCTCATTTCGACAATCCCATGTTTTCCTTTGCTTTTATATGACATTTTAGCATGCCTTATGGCAGCTTTTTTTATTTCTTCAAGTCCAAATTCTTGATACTCTCCTTTTTCTAAAAATTCTTTCGTCTGAAAAAAAAGCCACGGTTTTTGAAGCGCTCCCTTAGCAATCCCAATGCCTTGAGCTCCCGTTTTTTTAAGCATTTTCGCCGCATCTTCTGGAGTATTAATCCCGCCGTTAGCAAGAACTGGAACATCTACAAACGATCTTACTTTCTTAATTTGCAAATAATCTATTTTTCCAGAAAATTCTTGTTTTAAACTGCGTCCATGAATCATAATCGCTGATATTGGCAAGTCCTTTATTTTCTTCACAAATTTATATGCTGTAATATTATCAACCTTTGATCTAATTTTTATTGAAATCGGAAGATCAGTTCCTTTAATAGTCTCTTTTATAATTTCTCTTGTTTTTTCAATGTCCATCATAAGCGCCGCGCCGCTTCCGTTTGAAAAAACTTTTTTTGCTGGACAGCCCATATTTATATCAATTCCATCTGGCTTTATTTTTTTAGTGATGACCTTTGCGGCATTTTGAAAATATTTTGGATCATTGCCAAAGATCTGAACAACATACGGTCGTTCATTTTTATCAAACTCTAAAAATTTCAGGGTTTTCTTTCCTTTAAAATTTAAAGCTGTTGCGCTTGCCATTTCTGAATACACTACACTAGCTCCATAAGTTTTACAAATTAGCCGAAAAGCGGAATTTGTATATCCTGCCATCGGCGCCAGCGCTAAAATCGGCTTATTTATTTTTTTCCAAAAGTTCGGCATATTTATTCTAACTAATTTTTTGTTATTCTAAAAATAAATTCCCACCTAGACAACAAAATAAACAGTTCTAAAAAGCACTCTATCATACATTATATTATCTTCAATCTCATAACTTTTATCAAAGATTTCAAGCTCTGAGAGATCAAAATTGTCTGGAACTTTCATTGCTACTTTTTTAAAATTAGCAAACGCTATTTTAAGTATTTTTGCTCCGTCTGGTTTAAAATGAAATAACTTAAATTTTTTTAGTTCTTTATATTCCGGACCGCCCCATTGCAAATCTATAAAGATTCCTTCTGCTTTTATTCCTTTTAACTCTTCAAAAAAATCTCCACAAATAAAATCAATTTTCTTTTCCACTTCATATATCTTTGCATTGTTTTTTGCCATTTCAATTCTGTTTTTATTGTTTTCTATAGCATAAACTTTATCACAAACTTTTGCAAAACCAATAGAATTACCGCCAATTCCGCAAAAACCGTCAACAATCGTTTTACAATCCATCTTTCTTGCTTGATGTAAAGAAATTTTTTCTGGTGTTGCTGAAAACAGTCCTTCTCTATCCACTCTTATGCCATTGTCAAAACGAGAAAATAGATCATATAGTCTATCCCAATATTTTTGAAACTTTTGTCCGAATGAACACTTGTTATTCATATATTTACTTTATAACTTTACTTTTTTTAACTCTTGTCATCTTGAAACAAGTTCAGGATGACAATGCGCAAACGCATTGCAATACTAAACTCCCTAAAAAGCTAACTTCACAACTATCATCGCTGTTCTGATCTCTTTAATTTCTTTGTGATTTCCCGTTGGATAATCAAATAAAGCATTCTCCAAAACATCTTCGTCATATCGATATTTTTCTCCGTTTCTTGTCCCCGGATCGTTTGTAATAAATTCTTTTAAATCAATGTCATAACCGATTATAACAAGATTATGCGTTGTAGGACCGGGAGGAGTATAATTTGGATTATTAAGTTTTTGACCATTTGTCGGAACAATAACAAGATTGCCTTTGAATAGTTCTTTTTTTATGTCCTCTTTATTAATATCAAGCACCGCCTCCACATTATCATATTCAAAATATCCTTTAAATATTCTCTCCACAGTATCCTCTGCGTTTGTATCATAAAAATTTCCATATTCTTTTTTCTCATACGCAGATATTTTATTTATTTTTTCATCGGCAATCTCTAGCGTAAGTTTTTCTCCTCCAACCCACGCCATTGCCATAATTGCCGTCGCCTCTTCGCATCCGTCCTGTTTTCTTGCGTCATCCCAATTGCCATACGGAGCCTGAGAAATAAAAGGAACCTCAAAGAGAACATCTTTTTCTTCAATAATTTCTTTACTCCCTTTTTCTTCTTTTATATTTAGAACTTTCTCACTTTCGCCACGCTGGAGTCTCTTCTCAGAGGACTCCAGTGAATCACACGCCTTCTCCTCGCAGTCCTCTGCGGAGAGACTTTTTTCATCCCAACTTTTTTTACTATCTCCTGAAATTGGAATTTTTTCACCCAAAAATTTAGGTTTAATGTGAAAATTTATATCAAAAAATGCCTTTACTTTTGCTAACACTTCTCGCGATTCATTGTGATCAATATTAGCATACAAATGTTTGTCAGCGCTCAATCCATAAATATCCAAATCAAGTTTCCTGCCAATATATACTGCTCTTGGCAAATGAAAATTTTGAGTAACTACTATTACCGATGAAACTTCAAAAATTTCCTTTGCTCGATATAGACTGTCGTAAGTATCAAAGCCAGCATGATCTAAAAAAATATCATTTTCGTTAACACCTTTGTCTAATAAATAATCTTTCGCCGTATTTACCTCGTCATAGTTTTCTCTTCCATGATCACCGCTTATTAAAATTTTCTTTATCTTTTTCTCCTCATATAAATCAAACGCGGTCTCAACACGATCTTGAAACATCCCACTCATAATCCCCTGTTCATATACTTTTGCGCCTAAAACAAGAGCAATTTCCTTTTCTGGCAAATCATTAATATCCTGAAAGATATAAGATTTGCTTTGTGAATTAATATAAAAATTTATTGCTAAAACAGTAAATATGATTACTACTATCAAGAGAACAAAGCTAACAAATATTTTTTTGAAAAAACGCATCATCTTTTAATAATATTATTTTAGACTGTGGAAGAACGTTTTTGTCATCTCGACTGGAGCGATAGCGAAATGGAGAGATCTATAAATTAATTAAATCTCATTGAAACCTTCTTTCTTTCTGGCATATACCCTATCGGGATTCGAAATACCCATTAAAAGTGTTCTTCTACACCCTAATTATTTATAAAACAACTTCCCTAGCCTAATTTCATCATAAGAATATTCTTCCTTAAGAAATACAAAGACTGGTTTTAGTTTTTCATCACCACATTTTTCAAACGCAGTTTTTATTTTTTCCAATCTTTCCTGCGGCGGTTTTAGATAATCAATGTCAATATCCTCGCCATTCGAAATTAATCTTTCAATGTGATTAACAATCGTTCCATATTTAAATCCCTGTTTATTGGCAATTTCTAAAATAGGAAGTTTTTTGACAAGCATATCTTTCGTTTTAGCATATCTTTCAAAAAATACAGAACTGGATTTTATATTTTTAATTTGCTCTTGGTTGCGATTTGGTATTTCAAGAGGTTGAATACTATTTTCTTTGATATGTTTATTTATAACAGCTAAAAATTCCTTTGAAAAACTTTCTAATTTCTTAATTCCCACGCCCCCAATTTTAGAAAAGTTATTCCGATCAACAGGAAAATAGTGCGACATTTCCTGCAAAGATACATCAGAAAAAATCATAAACGGAGGAACATTATTTTTATCAGCTACTTGCTTTCTTAAGACTCTCAATTTTTCAAACAGATCAAGATTATATCGTATCTTTTTTCTTGAAATACTTTCTTCCTGGTCTTCTCTCATTTTAGATAATTCTAATGATTCTTTTTGTCTTAAAAATTGAGCTCCTTTTTCTGCAATAGAAACAGTAGGATATTTCCCTGGACTTACCTGTAGAAAACCAAGAAAGATTAAAGATTTCATAATATGGTTAATTTCATCTTTGTTAAAATCACTAACAATTCCAAAAACAGAGAGATCATGATGTAAATTTTCAGTAATTTGCTGTGAATTTTTACCTAAAAGAACATCAGCGATATAATTCCTCCCAAACCTGCTTCCAGTACGAATGACACAGGAAAGTATTTTTTGGGAAATTTCAGTGGCGTCAAATTTTATTTGCGGATTCAAGCAAATATCGCATGCTCCACAGCCGACCTCGCCCAGCCGAAGTCTCTCCTCCGGCGTTTCGCTATTTTCGTCAGAGTCCTCTGCGGAGAGACTCTGACGAGACGGAACATATTCCTCACCAAAATATCCAAGTACATATTTTCTGCGGCAAATCATTGATTCGCAATACCCAATAATCTGTTTCAACTTCTCACGACTTTTTTCCTGCTCTATAATATCTTCCATTTGATCAATAAAAAACTCGTGCTTGCGCGCATCGCCATAAGAATAAAACAAAACGCATTCACTTGGCAATCCATCTCGTCCCGCTCTGCCAATTTCTTGATAATATCCTTCAATCGTTTTCGGAAATGTATAATGAACAACTAAACGAATATCGGGCTTATCAATCCCCATCCCAAAAGCAATTGTAGCAACTATAATTGAAACCTCATCTTTAATAAATAATTCCTGATTTTTTTTTCGCGTTTCATTGTTAAGTCCAGCATGATACGGTAAAGCGTCAA
>JAYEKL010000044.1:0-3622 GCA_034660995.1 Patescibacteria group bacterium
GATCTCAATAAATGTTGGACGCATATTTTTAAAAGCTTTTAATGAAAAGAATAACAAATCATATTCCTCTAAGGAATTTTTTGAAAAAATCTTTTTTGATCTTTTCTTTAATCATTCCAAATATATGATCTGGCCAACAAACTCGCCTTTTGTACAGATGAAAAAAGGGCAAAAAGTACATCTTTTAAGCGAAGAAGAAAGACGTGATAAACTGAATGAATTTTTTGTAAAGGCAAAAACAGAAATACCTGATTCTAGTTTTGCTATTGGATTTCCTGCTTCAGAATTAAAAGAGTTTGCAACAACATCAGGGCTTGTGAGCGATCTGGAAATCCCTGCTGATGAATCTGACATCTACTACTCATGGATCGGGTCTGGTCTGGGAGTTGGTGTCTCAGGCGGAGTGTGTATCTTTTTTACTGAACCTGAAATTTTGCTAAAAATTTATGAAGGCTGGAGAGTTTACAGAAATTTTTTAAATAATGAGACGTTAGATAAACTTGCATCCAACAAAATAAACAGTTGGAATGGACAATGGTTGAATTATGTTTACAGCAAAAATTATAGAGAAAATTTTGATTTTGCAAGTTTAGATAATTTACAATTTTTTAAGCGGGAAAAAAATGGGAATATTGTAACTGAAACTGTTAAATGGAGCAGATTGTTTTTTAATATTTCCAGACAATTTCCTGATAAAACATTAATGGGATATGTTTACAGCTTAGGACAGACAAACAAAACACTCGGCTTCGTCCCATTCCATTTTAAACAGGCACAAAGAATTAAAGACTTTTACAAGCTTCTTTTTGGAGAAAATAACGCCATCAGGGATAGCTCTGCATACGAGGATATATATGGCGCTCATATAAAAAGGGCTTGTGAATTAGGATCAATAGGACTCCATGCCTTACAGCCAAAAGGCTTAAAACAATATTTTGCAGAAGGGAAAAAACCTGACTTCAAAAAAACAAACATTACGCAAAAAAGGGGGGAAGATGAAAATGCATATAAAATAAGAAACGAAAAAGCATCTTTAAAAGATAAGGGAAAAGTTATTTTATTTAGAACCTATAAAACATGGTTGGTAGCTATGATTACAAAAAACAAAGAAGAAATGATTGATTATACAAAAGAGATTGCAATCGCTCTACATTCATATAGGGCAAACACTACAAAGAATGTCGCTAAAAATCTTATTGAAAAGGAACTGCTTGTTGCAAAATCCAGGAAGAACTTTATAAATGCCCTGGTGGAAATCGTGAAAAATACTGAGAAAGAGCATCTAAAGGCATTTAAAGAACTGAAAAATCAGGTTCACCTTATGACATCGGAAGATTTCGGATATTTTGTTGTTCTTCTCAGATTTGATTATGCTTATGAAGAAAGAAATATTTAACTATAAAATAGGAGAAATTATGTATGCATACTATTTATATTAGAACTTTAAAAAAAGCAGAACACACTGTTTTTTGTGTTGCAAAGGGACAGAAAACCTATTTTGATCCTCAATTTAACAGAGTAATACCTTACTCCAGCGGGCAACAGATAAAACGCTCAATTATTGATAGACTATCAACAGAATTAAATGAAATTCCAGCCCCTGTAACATTTCTATTTGATGTGACTAATAAAAAGGAAATTACCGAAGGTGAAGTTTTTGGCACATGTGATCCTTCTTATTTTGACCAGTTGCTTGGTGGCTGGATGAAAGCCATAAAAGGCGGAAAAGAAAAAACTGTAAAACGAAGAAGCCCTTTTTCCATATCTGCAATGAGAGCGTTGCATCCATTACTTGCAGGTGTCAATAAAGAGGACATTACTTTTGATAGAAGTGGGCGATCAAACAATAAAGTTATCGTAAGAGATCCTGAAGGGAATCACCTTTCTGAAGATGATATCAGAAGTCTGCTTGAGGATAAGGATAGAAGCCTGGTTCGCAAATGGATACCTGACAACAGGACAGCAACCGGTTTATTCGTTCAGGATATTGCAATTGATTTAAGGCGGTTGTTTTGTGTCAGCCTGAATATTTATGAGCCGGAAATAAACCAGCTTACTGAAAAAAAATTAAGAGAAAATGATTGGATTGAAGCAAAAAATATCTTCGGAGATTGTTTGGTGGCGCCGATAGAAATAAGAAAAAAACTTATTCCTGCAATTGCCAAAGCAATTCTTAACTGGCAGATTACCTCAAATCAATCCAGAACATTCAGCCTCATGGAAACTCTTGCAGTTGCAGTAAGTGATAATGCTAATAAAATTGCAAGCAGCATCAGGGGAAAATTAAGTGAAGAGGATGAAAATAGGGCTGTCCCTGCAATAGAAGAAAAATTTGACGGGGTTGATATTTTCATAACTCTCACGGCAGGGGGATATGTCATCACAAAGTCAGAAAAAGCTGATGCTTTAGAATTAGCAGAACAAAATATTGCAGAAAGAATGAAGGATTTTAATTATGAAAACCAATTAAATGATTAGTTTTGAATTTATAATATTAAATACATGGATTATTGCGAGGATATATTTTGCGTATTCTAATAACGGCAACAAGCGAACAACCATCTTTTTTCCCATATAATTATCAGTATGCGTTGCATTCAACTATATACTCTCTTATGAATGAGTCTTCGGCTGAATACTCAAAATTTTTACATGATAATGGCTATATAAGAGATGGGATTAATAAAAAATTTAAATTCTTCACCTTTTCAAAATTTAAATTCTTTCCAAAAAAAAGAAACAAAGAAGGTTTTTATAATGTAAAAAAGATTCAGTTTGTATTTACTTCTTCTGTGGATGAAAGCCTCAAGCATTTAGTATTAGGCATTTTTTCCAATCAAAAAATTAAATTAGTGTTAAACGGGCAAGAATGTGTCTTTGCTATAGTTAATGTAGATATACAACCGAAAGCAATCTTTAGTAATCGTGAAAAATTTATTTGTCTCTCACCAATAGCTGTTACAACAATAAAGATCGACGAGAATGGGAAACGGAAGCAGCATTTCCTGAATTATATGATTCCGGAAGAAAGAGATTATTTTGTTGATAATCTTAAAAAAAATCTGATCAACAAGTACGAAACTATTAATAATATTAAATATCAAAACTTAAATTATTCTTTTAACTTTAATTTTGATATTAGTTACATCACAAAACGAAAGGGTAATATTTCGAAATTAATGGAATTTAAAAATAAAATTAAAATAAAAGCTATGGAGGCTCCTTTCAGCATTGAAGCTGATCCGGAATTGATAAAGATCGGTTATGAATGTGGCTGGGGTGAAAAAAATAGTGCTGGTTTTGGTTGTGTAGAACAAATTTAAATATTTTAGCCTGAATATAAAAATTTGCTCTTTGATCAACAATAAATATTTTTTAAGCAAAAAACAGATACGTATTCAATTACCTTTCGGCAAAACAAAACCTCCCTTTTTGTTACAGGCAAAATATAACAAAAGGTAACAATTATTATGGAAAGAATTTAAGTAACTTCTCAATAAGTTCCGGTATCAGTTCTTGTATGGTTCCCATGCTCCAGCGTGGGAAGCCGTATGGTATGCATTCCCACGCTGGAGCATGGGAACGAGAAGAAAACCTGAATTTTACTCGAAGTACAGTGTTC
>JAYEKL010000045.1:0-4128 GCA_034660995.1 Patescibacteria group bacterium
TATACTAATTTGCTCCGTTAGGTAAAAAAATGGCTTGTTTTTAACGGTTTTTCTTTCTATTCTAATCATAAAGTTAGGTATATTTATTTAATCTATTTTCATTATATCAGAGAATAAAAAGCAAGACAAATTTGCATTTTTATTTTTTGTCAATTCTTAGTTTCAATTTAAACAAACTTTCTTTATTCTTTTTAATAAACAAAACCGACGCCTCTTGAAAAACCTTTTCTGGTCCGTCTTGTGAATTAGCGTAAGAATAGATTGGAATAATAAATACATCTGCGCAACTAAAATCAAATTGCAAATAAATATTTTTAAATTTATCGGCAATTTTTAAATTGCTTATTTTTTTGAAGATTCTTTTTCTTTTCAAGATTGCCTCGCCTTTTTCTGTTTGAAATGTTACATATCTTGGAGATTGAAAAAATATATTAAATTCTGTGGCAAAATTATATTTTTTTAAAAGATCACTTTTTGTAAAATTATATCTTGCTTTTATCTCAGATTTTTCACTTATCGTAATTTTTTTTGTAAATTCTAAATTTTTATCGTTATATTGGTAATTTAATATTGCCGATTTTTTTTCGGATTCAATGGCTAATTTATAGATACTATCAGAAAGAGTTTTAAACTTTTGTTGCTTGTTAAAATTATTTAAAGTTATCTTTTTATCCAAAAGATGATCAACTAAAGAAACACGCTCATATTTATCATAAATAAGTTCTCCTTTTTTAATCCGCTTATTCTTTTTTTTCTTTTTATCATTATATTTAATTTTACTATGATATGCTTCTTCTTGCCTTGTTATAGTATTTAATAAATTAAAATTTTTGTCTTTATAGCTCAATTCCAAAAGCGTTCCACCTCTATTAGAAAAAGAACTAATCAGATGTTTATTTTTCACAATTATTTCCGGCAATCCGTCAAAGTCAAAATCAGTTTTTTTTACAACTGGAAAATTCTTATTATATTTTTTATCCAATTCTTTTTCTGCTTTAATTAAATTTTCGTAAATCGCTCCTCTGATATTTCCAAGATAAAATCCTCCAAACAAACCATGCCAATAACCACAATTACACTGCGCTTTGTATAAATTTTCAAAAATTATTTTATCTTTTTTTACAGATGCGTGTTTGTGAATATTTTTACTTAAATAAAGCATTTTTTTATGCATATAATTTGCGCGAGGATATTTAACAAAAAAGTTCCTGAAAAATCCCGTCCTTAGATAATTTCTCAATTTTTTATAATCAGAATATTTTTTCAGACGATCTTTTAATTCTTTGTAATATAAAAACTCTTGCGGCTTCATCGTCCATTCATCCATTTCTTGATACGCAGAAGTTGGAATATATATTAAATTTTTTGGTATAAATTTTTTCATTGCTTCAGAGGCAGTAATAGTCTCAATAGTTTTATGATTTTTTAAAAGCAAAGTGAAAAATTTCCTCAGCCATCCCTTGTTATAAATCCAATCGTATGTCATCGGCCATGAACCAAATTTTTCTCCGTCATCAAAGAGAGTGATTAAAACATCTTCTTTTTGTGAAAAACTTTTTATAAGACCTACAGACTCTTCAACTCTTGAAAAAGGAATTTTGAAACGAAGAGTTTTATTAATTGGAAAGACTGCGATTGATTTTGCATCATTTTCTGTTGTGTAATATCCTGTCAATTCTTTATCGCAAATACCCGCGGAACGAAAATGGACATCATCTAAAAAGGTATATTTTAAACTTGCCTTATTAATAATACTCGCTAATTGCGGTTCCCAAACACGCTCCGACAGCCACATCCCAGCAGGAGCTTTCCCAAGCTCTTTTTTAATAAAATCATTCATCAAACGAATTTGAGCAAGCTTATCACAATCTGAAATTATAGGAAGAATTGGCTCATAGTACGCCCCGCCCGCAATTTCAATCTGCCCCTTTTTAGACATTTCTTTGAGCGTTTCAATATATTCATAATGGTTAGCCAAAATCCAATCATAAAGCGGACCGCTAATGTGAATATTGCATTTTATCTCTGGAAATTCTTTCAAGACATTCATAAACGGCTGATAACAATTTTCAAAGACATCATTAAAAACAAACGAATCGTTCCCGACCGGCTGATGATTGTGAATTCCGAAAAGGAAATATACTTTTGGCATAATAAATTGTTTTATTATTTATCGTAGGAACACAAGATTTTGTGTTCGTGTGGTAGGAACACAAAATTTTGTGTTCCTACACAAGGTCAAAGAATATTAAGTAAGAATATAATTTACACTACTCATTAATTATTCTTTCATAAACATCTTCATATCCATCAACCATCTTTTCTATCGTAAAATTATTTTCAACATATTCACGACAATCTGCCCTGTCTATTTTACCAATATTTTTTATTGCTTTTACCATTTCTTTGTCATCTTTAACTACAAAACCAGTTTTTCTATTTTTAATAACTTCAGATATTGATCCTTTCTTAAATCCAATTACGGGAGTACCTGTTGCCATTGCTTCAATCATTACTAAGCCAAACGGCTCTTCCCAAATCGTCGGAAATAAAACCGCTTTGGCATTTCTTAACAAATCATTTTTTTCTTTTAAACCAACCTCCCCGATATATTTTATTTGCCTTCCATCAATCATCGGCTTGACGCTCTGAAAATATTTTTCATCGGTTTCACAAGTTATATTTCCAGCAATAATCAATTTTTCTTTTGAGATCTTAGCAGTATTGACCGCATTCCATAATCCCTTGCCATAATGAATTCTTCCCAACCAAACAAGATAGTTTTTTGGTTTTTTATTAAACGAAAAATCATTTAAATTAATACCGTTATAAATATTATCAACATAATTTAATCTTAGATCTGATTGCTTCCTTTGGTTTAGACTGATACTTACAAAATTGGTTTTTTTTGAAAAATATTTCATCATTATATATTCATCTGATTTTTTTTGTTCTGAGCTGGGAAGAACATTATGAAGTGTTGTCAAAACTGGCGTTCTTGATATTTGTGAAAATAATAATCCATTGTCTCCTGCATGATTGTGAATTACATCAAACTTATCTGCCATTGAGAAAGCGTTTGACGCATTAATTAAATTTTGCGAACGATGATACCAATCAACCTTTGTTTCAAGAAGCGCTTTTGGGAAAACTGCTTTAAGAGTGGCTTTTGTTTTTGAATTTCCAGAAGCAAAAAGCGTCACATTATGACCTCTTTTAATAAGCTCATTTGTGATCTTATCTATCATAATTTCAATTCCACCATATTTCTTCGGAGGAATAACTTCCCACAACGGCGCAATTTGCGCAATTTTTAGTTTTTTCATTGTTATTTACAAATTAATTTATTAATTTGTAGGAACACAAGATTTTGTGTTTGTGTGGTAGGAACACAAGATTTTGTGTTCCTACTTGTCTAAATTATATTTATCCAAATGCCATTTTGCGGAATTTTCACAGATATATCTTCTAATCACGTCTAACTCCTTTTCATTTCTAATTATACGATCATAAAATCGTGGTTGCCAAATAAAATTATTGTCAGAGAATTTTTGATTAACGGTTTTTGTTACGATTGATTTGAAGGATCCGATAATTGTTGAGACTGAACCAGGTTTTGGAGATATTTTTGACATTTGCAGATATTTCCCATTGTAGGAACGAGGCAGTGCCTCGTTCCTACCGTTGCAAATTCGTTTATCAATTTCAATAATCCCATGTAGATGATTCGGCATTATTATATATTCGTCTAAATTAACAAATGGGAAATGCTTTGGAATTTCTAGCCAACATTGTTTTGCGATTTTTCCAATTTCAGATAATTTCATTTCATAAATTAGATTATGTTCATCACCTGATTTTATAATGCTTCCAAAATATTTCTGATGATTTTTCGTACAAATCGTGACAAAATAAAAACCGTTTTGTGAATAATCATAATTTTTATGCCTATATTGTTTTTGTTGCTTGTATTTCATCTTTGTTTTTATTCTTTATTCTACGTAGGAACACAAAATCTTGTGTTCCTACAGCCCTATTAACCCCTCAAACCATTTCAACGCAACTTCTATCGTTTTCAAGGAAATATTGATAACACCTTTTTTATATTTTTTCTTACACGCTTCAGCG
>JAYEKL010000045.1:4228-12382 GCA_034660995.1 Patescibacteria group bacterium
GTAGGAACACAAAATCTTGTGTTCCTACAGCCCTATTAACCCCTCAAACCATTTCAACGCAACTTCTATCGTTTTCAAGGAAATATTGATAACACCTTTTTTATATTTTTTCTTACACGCTTCAGCGTTCCATTTGATTTCCGCCATTGATTGCTCGATCACCGTTATTCTGAAAATTTCTTTAAATCTATTTTTGTCTTTTTCGGAAAGACTATTTATAAACTCTTTTAATAACTTTGACCGCCAATCTGGATACCTCCAAGTCTGAACCCAAAGGTGAGTTAAGTCTGCCGCAATATTATCAATTCTCACTGAGTCCCAATCAGAAATATATATTTTTCCATCTTTGCTTGAAACAATTTGATTAGCAAGAGTAAAATCACCATGAGCAAAAATCAAATTTTTGTTCAATTCTTCTTTATTTTTTTCAAGTAATTTATAGACACTTTCAAAATCAATTTTTCCATTTCCAACTTTTTGCTTTTCGTAATATTTAACTGTATTGTAATAATCACCATACCCCCTTTTTTTAATATATTTTATAACTCCGTTTTTTTCAGCTTCTTTGATAAATTCGTTAGACACACTTTGCAAATTTCTCAAATTTTCAACAGAATTTTTAAGATAAATATCCTCTTCATGTTTCCGAGGTAAATCATAAAAATCTCCCAAAATATCCCCTTCAATATAATTGTAAGCATACCATTCTGGAATTTCCTTTAAAGATCCTCCTTGAAACCCTGTAAAATTAACTTTATTTGATATTTTTTTATTTTCGGTCATTATTCTTGAAATTTCCATTCCTTTTTCAATCCCAAAAATATAATCCTTATTGGCCGTAATTCTCGCTTTTAAAAATATTTTCCGATTACCTTTTATAACACTATGAGCATAATAATTTTTTTTCTTTCTAATAAAAGAACTAACAGGTTTTGTAATCTCAAAACCTTCTTTTTCCGCCAGTCTCTTAATTCTATTATTAATATTCTCTATAGATTGATACATAAAATTTTTCTCCCTTTTAGAATTTATCGCTTTTTTATAAAGTAAAATATATTTGCGCGCGGGAACTTCCCACGAAAAAGACTCTTGCATACCTTTTTTAGTAAGGACTTGCCAGTCTTTTTTATATTTATAAGTTTCTAATGCTCTTGTAACCGCAACGAGAAGATCTTTCGGATCATAAGTTTTGAAAACAAATCCATTCCCCTTTTTTGTTTGCGGATTATAATTTGTAATCGTATCAGAAAGTCCTCCTGTCTTCCTAACAATTGGAACAGACCCATATCGCAAACTTATCATCTGCCCAAGCCCGCATGGTTCAAAACGCGAAGGCATTAAAAACATATCTGATCCTGCATAAACTGTTGTTACTTTTTTAGTTTTAAACTTCAGATGAGTTGCAACTTTTTTGGGATTTTTCTTACTTAATTTTTTAAATATTTTTTTGTAATAAGAATCAGCATTTCCAATTAAAATTAGTTGCATTTCCAACCTAATCAATGCGTTTATAATTTCCAAAATCAAATCAAAACCCTTTTGCTCCGTAATCCTAGTAACCATTGCGATTACGGGAATATCATCATTAATCTCAAGCCCGAATTCTTCTTGCAATTTCATTTTATTTATGACTTTTTTTTCAAGAGAATTATAATCATAATTTTTCCAAAGACCAGGATCAGTCTGCGGATTATATTCTTTGTAATCAATTCCATTTATAATTCCAAAAAATTTCTTCTCTTGATGCCTTAAAAGAAGAATACCATCTAAGTCCTGTCCGAATTTTTTTTGCATTACTTCTTCTGCATACTGCTCGCTAACAGTATTAACTATATCAGCGCTTATAATCCCTCGTTTGGTAAAATTTACTTTATCAATCTTATTGTTGTCCTTAAAGTCTGGAAGTTTGCTTATTCCATCATCCTGCTCTTTTTTATTTATTGTCCACCAATCTTTACCAAACTGAAAAGTAAGATTATGAATTGTAAAAACTGTCCTTGTCTTTTTAAAAATTTCTTCTTTAAAAAATTTAGTTTTTAATAAATACGGGATTAACCCGTTATGCCAGTCATTACAATGAATTATATCTGGAACCCAACCATCCATATTTCTAATTGCTTCAAAAACCGCAAAAGAAAAAAACATAAAACGCTGATTTTCATCTTTATATCCATACAACTTATTTCTCCCGCCAAAATACTTAAACTTATCTACAAAGCAAACTGGCAATTCTTTAGTTAAATTTCCTTTTTTTATTCTAAAATTTATCTTAATGCTCTTTGAAATATTTACTTTTAAACTATCTTGTACAAGCTTTATCTTGTATTTTTTTTCATCTATAATCCCATGGCAAGGCATAATAATTCTAACATCATGTCCTATTTTTGAAAGTGCTTTCGGCAAAGACCTTGAAACATCACCAAGCCCGCCCGCCTTACAAAAAGGAGAAAGATCAGTCGTAACAAATAATATTCTAAGAGGTTTTGGCATAGACGATAATTTTACTGCATTAAATTATTTTAGTGAAAGGAGTACAAAATTAGATTTTCAACACAAACGCAAAGCGCGAGCATCGTAGGAACGAGACAATGCCTCGTCTCTACAAGATATAGATATTGAAATTCCTATACTTAAAATTACTCCTTTCTTTATTATAGCTTATATTCAACAATTTTTAAAGACAGTACCTAATTTGATTTTCCCAGTTTTTTAAAAAAATATATGTTGCGCTTTTTTGACTCTTCCTATTATCCCGCCTATAATAACTTAGTAATTCATTAATTAACCAAATAATTATGATAACTTTAGATGATTATAGAAAAATAGTTGGTGATGAAAAAATTGACGAAATTATAAAGGAAGCAGAACCACTTAGAGGAAAATATGTCGTTCATGTAAATTCCACTTTTTATGGAGGAGGAGTTGCAGAAATTCTTGATAGCTTGGTCTATCTTATGAATCAAGTAGGAATTAAAGCTGGATGGAGATTAATAAAAGGAATTCCTTCATTTTTTGACGTAACAAAATCGTTTCATAACGGCTGCCAAGGAGCAAACACCAAGCTCACAGCAAAGATGAAAGAAATTTACGAAGGGACAAATTTTCACAATTCCACTTTTATGCATCTTGAAAAAAACGACGCTATCATTATCCATGATCCACAGGTTTTGCCTTTGATTAAATTTTACAAAAAAAATCAGCCCTGGATCTGGCGATGTCATATTGATATTACAAAACCAGATAAAAAACTTTGGAATTATCTAAAACATTTTATTAATCTTTATGACGAAATGATTATTTCAGACAAGTGCTATCGCAAGAAAGATATCAAAATCCCACAGACAATTATTATGCCTTCCATTGATCCGTTAAATGAAAAAAATAAACGCGTTTCAAAACAAAAAGCGAAATTAATTCTTTCGGAACACGGAATAAAATTTGATAAACCAATCATCAGCCAAATTTCAAGATTTGATGTCTGGAAAGACCCAATCGGCGTAATAGATTCTTTTAAAAAAACAAGAAAATATGCTAATTGCCAGTTAGTGCTTTTGGGTAATTTCGCGACAGATGATCCGGAAGGATTTGAAATATATCAGAAGGTCATTAAAAGAGTTAAAGGACAAAAAGATATTACTGTTTTACTTGATGATGGTATTTTGATGGTGAACGCTCTGCAGGCAGTATCAGAAGTAGTTTTACAAAAATCGCTGCGTGAAGGATTCGCGTTAACCGTCAGCGAAGCACTATGGAAAAAAACTCCTGTTATTGGCGGAAATGTAGGAGGTATTCCTAATCAAATAATTAACGGTAAAAATGGATATCTAGTAAATAATATTAACGAATGCTCTGATAAAACAATAGAATTGCTTAAAAATGACAGACTTAGAAAAGAAATGGGAAAATTCGGACGCGAATTTGTCAGAGAGAATTTCCTAATTACCAGACATTTACTGGATTATATTAAATTGTTGAAAAAAGTTATGAAAATCAAATAAAAAAAGTTAATTCAACAAATTATAATTCAACTTAATTTCTAAAATAAACATTAATTATTTTTTTCACTTTACAACCTTCTTGTAAACTTCCTCATATCCATCAACCATCTTTTTTACAGAAAAATTCTTTTCAACATGTTTACGACAATCAGTCCTATCTATTTGATCTATTCTTTTCATTGCGCTAACCATTCTTCTCATATCTTTAACAACAAAACCTGTCTTACCGTCAACAACTATTTCTGGAACTGCCGCTTTGTTAAATCCGATTACTGGCGTACCACATGCCATCGCCTCAATCATAATCAGCCCAAATGGCTCCTCCCATTGAACAGGGACTAGAATCGCTTTCGCTCCACCTAATAATTTATTCCTTTTTGCCGGGCTGGCAACGCCAACATATTCAATTTTATTTTTCTGGAAATACGGCTTTACTTTCTCTTCAAAATATTTTTCACATCCTTTATAACTGCCAGCCATTTTCAGATTTACCTTTGCCCATCTCGCCGCCTGCGCCGCAATATGCGCGCCTTTGTTATGGGTAAGATAACCTAAATAAACAAAATAATCACTAGATTTTTTCTGAAAATTAAAATCATTAAGCGCAATCCCATTATAGACAACTTTGCTATTCATTTTTAAAGTAGCGCTCTTCATCTGATTTTTACTTACAAAAATATGTTGCGCTTTTTTATATCTCCTAATTGTGTCTTTGCAATATTTATTAGAAAGTTTTTTATTTAATAAATTTCTTCTATGAACTTTGTGAATCGGACTGTGCACTGTTTCTACAATCGGAGTTTTTATTAAATCCGCAAAATAGAAAGCAGATGATCCAATGTGTGTATGGATTACATCAAACTCATTCGCCATTTCAGAGACTTTTGCCATTGCGTTCAATGAATAATCCATCCCGCCCCAGCCAAATAGCCCTCTTCTTGCCGCTGGAAATGGCAGAATATCAATTAACCTCGCGCTTGTTACTGAATCTTTTGTAGCAAATAAAGTTACCTGATGTCCGCGCTTAACTAATTCTTCGGTTAAATAATGAACTACAAACTCCAAACCGTTTTTACCTTTTGGAGGCACAGATTCTTGAAGTGAAACAACTTGAGCTATTCTCATTTTTTTAATGTTAAATTATTTATCATAATTTCTACCCGGCTTTAGCCGAGGGTTTACGAGGTTTTAACCTCGCGAAATAAATATATTTTATTCAGACAAAATCCGACTTTAAAAAATATTTATTCTCTATTTTCTTAAAAATTAATTATAAATTCTTCCTCAACCTCATCTTTAATATTATAGTCGCAATCCCGAAAAATATCCAGATTAAAAGAGCATAAAAAAGCAAAACCATTTGAGGCGTCAAGACAGCTAAAAGTATGCCTGCTAAAAATGGAGATAATGCCTCAAATAAATATCCAAATATAGAAAAAATTGCAATTACTTCTGCTCTATGTTCATTTTCAATATTTTTTATTTCCAACACTCCTTTAGAGGGACCGCTTATTGCTTCCCCTATCGCAAACAATGCGGCAAAAATCCAAAACATAATTAAACTCGTTGAAAAAGCCATTAAAGAAGCCGTTAAAGCTAAAATCAGAAACGATGTCTTCATCCCCGTCATATATGATCTTTTGTCTACAAAAGTTCCCGCGTATAAAAGAACGACCATCGCAACTACTCCCTGTGTAGCAAATACACTGCCCGTTATTACATTTGAATCAATAAAAGAAATAATTATCAGAGGATACAAAATAACTTTCACCGACCAGTTCATTTTAAACGGAATTTCCAATATTAAATGATACAACAGGTAGGGATTTGAAAAAATATATTTAATGCCAAAAAGATAATTATATTTCTTTTCTGATTTTTTTATTTCTTCTTTTTCTCCGCCAAAAAATTTCAAGGCGAGAAAAAAAGGAATTAAAAGAATAATAAACTGCAGATAATACGGCGCGCCTAAGAAATATTTATCAGCGACAAAACCACCAATAATCGCGCCAAAACTTCCCGCAATTGATTGAGCGGAATATAGATATCCCAAGAGCTTTCCTTGATTTTTTTCTGTTGAAAGATGTTCCTGCAAATAAGCTATCAGGAGCGGACCCATCATCGCGCCAGCAAAACCAAATACTAATTTACCCCCCATATACTGCAAAACATTTGTTGAAGTTGCATAAATTAACGGATATAAAATTCCCAATGCGGCGCCTAAAATTATAAATTTGTTTTTGCCATAAGTTCTTGAAAGTCGCGCAAAAATAAGAGCAAACACCGCTAAACTTGCAGTTCCCATTGTAAAAACAAGTCCCAACAGAACACTATTTTCAGTTAGTGTAGAAATAAATCTCTGCTCAATCGGCGCTATTAAACTCCCAGAAAAAACAACAGAACTAGACATTAAAAAAACAACAAGATATTCTTTTTTAAAAATTTTAAAAAAATTGAGCATTTGTTTATTGTAAAATTATATATTCTCTATCCATGATTATAGTTTGTACCAGATTAAAGATATTGTAAAGGATGATTTAAAAATATGGCAAAATTTAATTATTGACGCTCCCTCAAAATGCAACAAGACTACTGTCAAAAAAGATTATCACTCTCACTGATTATGCGAAAAAAAATAAACTTTCACCCTCAAACTTAATCAATAAAGCTAATCGCCAAACGATTGAAGCTTTTTTAAAAAAAGGAATTTGGAAAATCGGAATTAATATTAATAGATAAAAAGTAATTTTTTAACAATAAAACTATGCCAGAAGAAATTATTTTAGTAGATAAAAATGATAAAGAGATAGGTACAGGCGAAAAAATGAAAGTTCATCAAGATGGAGCACTACATCGCGCTTTTTCTATTTTTGTTTTCAATTCTCAAAATAAAATGCTCCTACAAAAAAGAGCAAAAACAAAATATCACTGCGGCGGGCTTTGGACCAATACCTGTTGTAGCCATCCAAGAGCTGGAGAATTATTAGAAGAAGCAATACACCGCAGATTACAAGAAGAGATGGGTTTTGATTGCGAACTGAAAGAAATTGGCAATTTTATCTATAAGGCAGAATTTGATAATGGGCTAACCGAACACGAATACGATCACATTTTTACTGGCAAATTTGACAGCACGCCAAATCTAAATCCTGAAGAAGCAGATGATTATAAATGGATTGATTTAAATAATTTAAAGAAAAAAATCAAAAAAAATCCAGATGATTTTACAGTCTGGTTTAAGATAGCGCTGGAAAAGATTTTTTGAGAATTTTCTTCGCAAATAAAAAAAGGAACAGTGCTTAAAGAATTTATACTATTAAAAATATTTCTAGTCATAAAAATTTTTAATTTATTATATTTTATTTATACTCCTTTACCTTTCAAATTCCGTATAATACTCCTTCGCTTTGCTACGGAGCATTATACGGAATTATTCTAACAAAGAATATATATACTTTCCGACACGCATATCGCTTATTTGTCTTGATGTTTCTGGAACTACTTTTTAAATAATTTGTCTATTTTTTGTTTTTGTTTTTCTGTTAGGCTCACAGCTCTCTGATAAACCGGATTTTTTCTATCATTAATCCAGATACCATCCCAACCTGTTGTAGTTTCAATAAATTCTTTTGTAAAATTTTTACTTATTTCTAAACTACCGCTTATTACTACATCTATATATGTCTGAATTATTGGACATCTGCTTGTTGGCAGTTTTTTATTTTTTGTTGTATAAATCCATATATTATCCTGTGGAATAAGATTATTTTGTTTTAATGTTTTAATGCTCTCTTTTTTTATTTCTATCCTTTTGTATCTTTTTTCTCTTTTATCCAATTCATACATTTGTTTTTTTGATAACGGACCAATTAAAGTCCCGTTGAATTTACTTGCTAAATTTTTTACAACACCCAATGCAGTAAAATTATTTCTTGAACTTTTGGTAAACCAACCCCTTTCCACGCCATAAATTTCAATTGGCAGTATATTAATTTTAAAAACATCCAAATTTTTTAAGGTTTTCAGAACACTTTGCAAGCTCATCAAACTGCCATATCCAATTATATAATTTTTTTCTGTCATAATTATTTTATAATATGCTTTTTAAAAATTATCTAACCTTTATTTCTATTAAGTTTTTAATAAGTTTATAGAA
>JAYEKL010000045.1:12392-17945 GCA_034660995.1 Patescibacteria group bacterium
TATTTTTATTTTCCAAAACGACATAAAGAACATTCATATAACCATCTTTTGCAAGTCCTACTTCATCGCCAATATTTTTATTTATTTGCATTTCCAAAAAACATTTTAATTGTTTAACTTTGCAAAGACCTCTAATAGATGTTATTTTTCCTTCTTTTTGAGAAAATATTTCTATAACAGCTAAATAATTAAGCAGTTTTCTGTCAATAATCGGTTTTTTGCCTGTTCTTAAAAATAAATAATTTACCATATGCTTAATATTGTAAGACATTTCCAACATCTTAATTCTGTATCCGCCTATTCTAGGACCAACTTCAATTATTTTCCAATCATCTTGCGCTTTCATAAACTCCACATGAATTAGAATATTTTTCAAATCTATCGCTAATATGCTTTTTGTGGCTACATCAATAGCATTTTTAGTATCTTTTTTATTTAAATTAGACGGATTAATTCTCGCAAATATATGAAAATCATCTATACCAATATCCTTTCCTGTAATCTGATAAATTAAGGGAGTAAAATACATTTTTTGATTTTTATCAACATAAACATCAACAGTATAAAGATCTCCCTTGACCATTTCTTCTGCTATTATAATTGGCTTATTTCTAACTCTTATTTTCTCATAAATTTTATCTATTTCTTTGTAAGTTTTTTCAAGATTAATTTTTAATTCCGCAAGATTGTTTGAGACTGAAACCAGCCTGCTTTGAACTAAATGCGCTGGTTTTAACATACAGGGAAAACCAATTTTTTTTGAGATTGCCAGCGCGTCTTTCTTGCTTTTAACTTTTATAAATTTTGGCGTTATCTCGGGACAATATTTACAAAACATTTTTCGTGATCTTAATTTATCCACGCTATCCCTAAGAGCTTTAGGAGAAGAATAATTTTTTAACCCAAGTATTTTAATAACATCTATAAAAAATTCAACATGTTTATCATAAATAATATAAGCGTCCAATACGCTATTTTTTATTGATTTTAATTTTTCTTTTATATCATCTTTATCACTGGAATCACATTTTATAATAAAACTCAACTCCTTTTTATATTTGTTAGACAGTTTATGTTTTGTATTAGAATCAATAACAAGACCAATGCAAAAATCGGATTTGTCTTTCTGCTTAAACTTTATTATTTGTCTCATATAGTCATCATAAACGTTGCCGACAAATAGGATAATATTTTTTTTATCTTTCATTTACATTATTTACTTATTATTCATTATTATTTTCTTTTTTTGTATCATATAAATCATGCCATTCCTCCTCATAATAGTTGTCCATAAATTGACTCATATAAGGCATGAACAAGTCAAACCTTGTGTTTTCTTTATACCAGTCATCATTCTCTAAAAGTTCAGTAGGCCATCCTTTTTCTTTCCAAATTATTTTAGCAACTGTTCTTGCAGCTTCTATTCCTTTTCCATAACTATAAGCTCCCATTTTTATTAGATGAGCAATAAGACTCGGATCCGCCTTGACCATAGTTAAATATTTTTCTATTTTTCTAGATTGTTCCGTTTCTTTTTTATCTTTACTTAATCTCATTTCCTCTAATTCCAATGCCTTAATCTTCCCCTCAAAATAAACTTTATCTTTGGGTAAATAAAATCCTCCTATTTTTGGATCAAATCCTCTAAAAACCCTCATACATATTTTATCAGAAATATCTTTAGCCTCATCTTTACTTTTTTTCTTGATCTCAAACAACTTTTTATCTAACTCTTCGTCTTTTTCTTCTAAATCACCATATTTATTTTCAAGCAATTTTTCAGCTAATACTTTATTATAGATATAATGAAAAACTTTGGCATAATTCCACCCCTCTTTTATTTTTTCTATTGCTAAAACATAATATATTTCAAAATCAAATTCAAAATCTGAGTAGGAATCTCCAAAAACCTCTTTTTTTATTCTTGTTTCACTTATCTTTGCAATTCCTTCTGAGTATATTTCCCAGTCCTTGCCTAAATCGCTATCAAAACCTTGTTTTTTATTATAAAAATTAGTTGCGACATGTCTTCCTATTTCATGAGCAATAAGTTCAAGAAGTTTTTTCCCGTTAACCTTTCTATCTATAGGTATAAGAATTTTACATTCTTCTGGTCTTACGGTAATACTAGACACACCATCGCTAACAATAACAACAAATCCGCTCTCTTTTAATCCTGCCTTAATTAATGCCAATTCAAAATATGTTTTAATAGCCTGGGCATCAAATTCACTACTTTCTAATTTTTTTTCTAACTCATCTTTCTCTGGTCTATTTTTTAAAAATTCTATTTTTTCATAATAAACAGCATTAGCTTTCTCACATAAATCTTCATTAGCGTCTCCATAAAAATCTTTAGCATTATTGAACGCTTCTTCTAAATTGTTGTTCTTTCTTTTTATAAGATAATCTATTTTAGCTTTTCCCGAATCTATTGTTTCATCAATTATTTTGTGTACATTTTCACTTTTACAATTATTTTCAACATCCTCAGTTATTCTTTCCAAATCTAATCGGGCAGTTTCTAATTCTTCTAATTTTAATTCATCAATTTTTGGATAAGTAAATCCAGGACACATATCACTATATTGTTCATCGCTTAAAGAATGTTTTTCATCAAGAAATTTTTCTATTTTTTTATAAAATATATCAAATTCTTGATCATAACTTCTACCGTCTTCTCCACTTGGCTTAGTAAGCAATATCAAATTGTATTTTTTTGTAATTTCTCTTATTTCCATCATGTACTCTGTCAATTCTGTAAGTTCAAAATTATCTTTATCTTCCTTAATATTTTTTTCTTTGCCTTCATTGTTCTCTGCGTCTTCTACTTCTGATATTATTTTTTCAAAACTATGTTCCATAATTTTTGGTTTAATGATTAAAAGTAGTTGGTATTTTTCTAAGAATTATACTTGAAATAGTTATACCAGATAATAAAGTTCTTCCTATTTTCATTTGATAATCCTCTGTGAATTCTAAGACTGTTTTTCAAATAAGAAAACTTTGTTTCAAGTCCATTAGTTGATTTTGGTATTTTATAATCATCAAGATAATGAAACATATTTGGTAAAGCGTTTTTAATTAGTGATCTTGTTCTTCTTAAAGATTTATGTGTATACCATCTTCTTCCAGAATCGCTTTCACTTTTTTCTTTTAAAAAATCATTATGTTTTTCACACCAATTATTAAAGCATTCAATCCATAAATCTCTATCATAATAAGTTTCTATTCTGTGTAACATCTTTACTAAGAATCTTAATTCAATTCCTGCGTCTGTCTTCGGAAATCTTGTTAGATAGGTTAAACTCATTCTTTGGATATGAATAATACATCTTTGATGGATAACATTAGGGTAAACAGCCTTTACTGCCTTAATTAGCCCTTTTTGACCGTCTGAAGTGATACTAACAACAGTTAATCCAAGTTGTTTTAAGAATTCTAGATCAGTTAGATAGTTATAATAGTTTTCTCTTTCCACTATTCTAAAATATTGTAGATGGTTTAAATCGTTATCAAAATAATGCAATGCGCAGAAGTTAGTTTTAAAATATGTTCCGTCAATTAAGAGATGACAATTAGTATTTATTTTTGGTTTAAATCTTGGTGGGTCATTTAAATAATTTTTAAATAATATTCTTAAAGTGTTGATAGACTTTTTACTTTCTTTTGATAATTCTTTTAATGTTCTTTTCCCTATAATCCATTTTTCAAACCAAATGATTTGCCGAGCAATTGATTTTTTCTTGTGACTGATAGTAAATGTTTGTTTACAATTTTTGCAATAATATCTTTGTTTTTCTTTCTTGAATCCCCATTTTAAAATACTGTTATTTTTACACTTTGGACAATGTTTTTTTTGATAAAATAGTCATAATTGTAAAGTAGTTTACAAAATTAGTTAAGTTTATACTAACTCTACAACAGAATAGACTATTTTACCAACACTTTTTGATTATTAAACCGTAATTTTTTATGATAAATATATAATTACTTTTCTTCTATCTTAACATTAACTATTTTTTTGATTACCTCTAAATCATTATAAAAAACTTTTTTGCTCTTATTCCCCAGATAAAAATGGAAAATATGTTTATGTCCATTTTTTGATAATCCTACAAAATCACCTACTTTATAATTAATTGTCATTTTAACAAAAGAATTTAACTTTTTTATTTTTCTAATTCCTTTTATAGATTTCAAATATCCTTCTTTTTCAGGGAAAATTTCAATAACAGCTGTGTATTTTATTATTTTATCGTTTATTACTGGTCTTTTGCTCAATCTCGTAAGAACACAGTTTTCAAAATGGTTGATACCATAAGCGCTTTTTAGCATCTCTGAACGATATCCTCCTATTCTTGGTCCAACTTCTATTATCTTCCATCCCTCATCTGTTTTCATTAGTTCCATATGAATTACTGTATTTTTTACACCGAGAGCAAGTACGCATTTTTTAGCTACACTAACACCATCTTTAATTTCTTTTTGAGCCAAACCAGAAGGATTTATTCTGGCATAAATATAGAAATCGTAAATTCCTAAATCTTTTGCCGTAATTTGAAATATAAAAGGTGTAAAATGCATTTTTTTATTTTCGTCAATATATATATCCGTCGTGTAAGGTTTTCCATCCATCATCTCCTCTGCCAAAATTATTGGTTCTGATTTTACTCCTAACCTGCTATAAGTTTTTTGAATTAATTCAAAAGTATTTTCTATATTGTTTTTAAGATCTTCTAAATTATCTGAAACCGACACTAATTTACTTTTAAACAAATGCGCGGGTTTAATTATACAAGGAAACCCTATTTTTTTTGCAATTAAACCAACATCTTTTTTACTTTTAACTTGTATAAACTTTGGAGTTATTTTTGGGTCATACTTATAAAAAGCCCTTCTCATTTTTAGCTTATCAACACTTGCCCTAAGAGAGCTAGGAGAAGAATAATCTTTAATTTGAAGAATTTTTAAAACATCTATATAGAATTCCATATATTTTTCATAAACAATATGAACAGAAACTATATTACTTTTTATTTTATCTAATTTATCTCTAATTTCTTTTTTATTTTTTGAATTACACATTTCAAAATAATCAAACGCTTTTTGATTTTCTAATGATAAATTTATTTTTGTATCAATATCACGCAATAAAGCAATTCTAAAATTATACCCAGATTTTTTATTCATTTCTTTTATTTCCTCTATATAGGCGTCATAAACATTACCGACAAACAGTATAATATTTTTTTTATTTAATTCCATATATTTATAAAATTACTAATTAATCATTGTTTTATAGAGCTCTTCACAGATTAACTTATATCTTTTAGATAAAAATCGTTTATTTTTATCTAAAACTTTATTGTAAGTATGAACTCTGATAAATTGAGAAGCAGGTTCAAAAACCTTTCCTTTATTTGGAACTGCTGTAATAACAAACTCCTTTCGCCTATTTTTAATATGCTGTAAACAATAGCCCTTTCTTAAAAAAATCAATTTATCATTTTCAAAAATATAAACACCTAATTTCAAATTTTTTTTAATAAC
>JAYEKL010000046.1:0-3438 GCA_034660995.1 Patescibacteria group bacterium
GATTAATACGTGTTGTTGCAGCTCGCATCTAGGCTCCACAGCCCTATCGGGACTATGGAGCCAACAAAGCTTATTTTATTGTGTTAGCTCCATAGTGGCTTTAGCCCTGTGGAGCCTTTTTGCGATAACTCTGCACTCGGGCTCCACAGCCCTATCGGGACTATGGAGCCAACGAATTTTTTATTGTATATTTTTTACTTTCCATACATCTTGTACAACAACCCCAAAAATCAACAACATAGACACCGAACCAATCCATATCCAACCAGCCTTTCTTGCCATCTCTATTTCGTTATTGATAATATTATTTTCAACTTCAATTATCTCGCTATAATTGTGATATCCTTTTTTCTCAACGGTAATTTTATATTTTCCATTCGGAATCATAAATCCGTATTCACCATTTTGATTTGTTAAATTTAAATTTTTCTGGTGATATTTTTCCGACTTCCATAGTTGCCAATCATTGCTATTTTTGTCAAATTTGTATAAAGTTATTCTCGCGCCTTTAACGTTTACTTTTTCTAAATCTAAAAATTCCTTTTTATTAAAAACGCTTAATATTTGATACTTAATATTTGATACTATTTTTCCTAAAAAATTTTTTGATTCATAGTTTTTAATTTTCAGTTCATAAACTGCCACGCTACTCACAACTTCTAATTCCGCTTTTATTTGAAAAATTTTCCCGTGTTTGAAATCCAGAACAGAAATTGTCATCGGATAAATTCCAGCAATTTGCGGAGCGATAAGTTTGGTTTTGTAAAAACTTTTCCGCTCGTCTAAATTTAAAACATAGGAAGACTTATCAACGGTTATTAAAATCGTCTTGAGCGTTTTGGGCAGGTTTTTAACATCGTAATAAACACCAAATTCGCTTCCCGTAAAAACATAAATTTTATTATTTTCATATTTCGGCAAAAGCAATGCTTTGTCATAAGCGATAAAACTAATATCATCTATGCTAATTTCGCTTATTGGAGAAATTGGCATTTCTTTAAAAGTTCCCGTAGTTGTTTTTCCAGAAGAATAATTGCCATTTTTATCTTTTGTAAAAACGGTATAATAATAGACAATATTTTCTTTCACATTCTTATCTTCAAGACTATTTCCTTGTCCTTGATAAATTAATTCACCGCCACTGGGAATAAGTATCGGAAAATCTTCGCTTCTATAGATTTCAACTTCTTTAAAATTCGCATCATCTGGATTGTCCCACTTGATAACGATTTTTTTGTCTTCTATATTAGGAACGGTTTCTAAATTTTCAACATCGGAAAATGGAATAATCGGCGGTTCGGACGGTTCGGACGGTTCGGAAGGTTCAGATTTATCAGTTTTTATTCCTATGGCAGAAACAACAGCTCCTGAAGAAAAGTTGTTTGAACTATTATAAGAAAAAGCGGTATAAAAATATTTTATCTTGTCTTCTATATTTGTATCTTCAAAAATTTCATTCGTTCCTGAATAAATTATTTCACCGTCATCAATATTCAAGGCTGGAAAATTTACTTTCCTGTTTATCTGAACGCCCGCAAAATTATCACTCAAAGGATTTTTCCAATTTAAGATTATTTTTCCTTCAACCGCCTCGGCTGTGAATAAATTAATATTTGGAGGATCTTTTGTCAGAGACAAGGTTATAAGACTGTATCCCGTTTCTTTTACCTCATTGCCATTTGAATCTTTTGATCTAATCTTTAAATAATATCTCATCCCTTCTTCCAAGCCACTTAACTTTATATGATGAGAGAATAATAAACTCAAAGGATGATCTTTTCCTGTCCCAATTTCATACGACTCGGTTTTACCATAATCTAATTCAGCAGTACTCGCTGTATCTGTCACCCAACTAATTTCAACTGAATGCGTAGTGATATTAAAAACGATTATCTCAGAAATTATTGGCGGAGTAGCGTCAATTGGAACCGTCCCTCCACCTACGCTAGGAGGAACAGGACTGCTTCCACCAGTAACTGTCTGAGTAATATTAATAGAATCAGAAGCAGAAAAAACAGATGGAGCAAAAAAACAAAACAGAACTAAAATGCCAAAAATGGTTTTTATTTTTCTTTTTTTATTTTTATTAATCTTTGACATTATTATTTTTATTTATTTGCGCCTTTCGCGAGAACTGGTTTGTAACCAGTTTCTTTTGTTTTGAAGATTCAGTTTATTTGCTTATTCTTTGATTATTGTCTCTTGTGTCCTTGTATCTTCTATCGTATTTTCCTTCTTTTTCAGTTCAAACTTAAATTTCTTAAAGAACCAGCGAATTAATAGAATTAAAAAAATTATTATAAAAATTACAATCAAGACGATCTTCCAAGGAAACACCCAAAAAGTAATTGTTTTTTGATCAATAATATTTTCTTCACCTACATAATTCCTGTTCAAAAAAAGCGTAGCAGTATATCGCCCGAAAAGATGTTCTCTATCCCATTCAATTTCCCTTTTTCTCAAAGAGTCAGGCATCGCAAAATATGGATCAACTTCTAATTCGCCGACCTTTTTGCCCATCAGATTTATAATTTCTATTTTTCCATAAGGCGACAAATGAACATTTCCATTATTTTGAAACAGAAACTCAAAAGAGATCGGACTTTTTTCGTAAAACAATTTTTGTGGTTCGCTTATTTTAAATTCCTGCAAAAATCCGTCTTCCGTAACTTCCCCGTTTACTCTGATAAAAACAAGAGAAGCTATTCTGGTAATTAATTTCATTTGTCCTTCAGCTTTCTCTTTTTCTACCGTGCTATTTAAATCTTCTGGATCGCTCGCCGAAACCAAAACAGCTCCATAAAGTCCTCCTGGTTCAGCATCCTCAGGAATAGAAATCTCGAACGGCAATCTAATCCTCTGTCCGTGAGATAACACAAATTCAGATATTTCAGGACTCAGATAATTTTTTAGAGAGTAAGGTCCCTCTGCTTCGCCCATAAATTCAATTGCTTTCTGTGGATCATGAGAACCTTTGAAATCTTCAATTTCAACTGTAAATTCCCTCATCTTTCCCATTCTATTAGTAATTATAAGTTCCGCTTTAGCTTTTTGTCCCGGATCTAATTGAAGCTCAATTTTTCCTGGACCCAAAACAATGTCATTTTCCACTGGCATATCCAAATTTTCAATTTCATAAGCTGAAACAGAAGAAGATAAACAGGAACTTAAACTTACTGCTATTCCAATTAATAATATGAAAATTGTTTTTTTCATAAATAATAAATTAAACTAAATTATATCTAAGCTCCAATACAGACAATATGAACATTATGGGTTCATCGCAACTGTTACGGTAATTGTAGCTGTATAGTCTCCTTCTTTCAAAAACTTTGCGTTTGACTCAGCCTGAAATTTAACAACCTCGTCTTCACCATTTAAATCTGTATTAGTAGTTCTATTGATTATATCAACATCAGTTGTGCCATTAAAATCAAA
>JAYEKL010000047.1:0-17130 GCA_034660995.1 Patescibacteria group bacterium
CTTTGATATTTTTGAAATTGTTTCTTAAATATGAAGAATATTCTTTTAGAGGATGGTCAGATACATAAAGTCCAAGAAGCTCTTTCTCCCACGCCATTCTTTCTTTTTTATCTATTAATTTTGCGTTGGTAAGTTGCAATTTATTAATATTATCTTCAGACGAACCCAAATCCCCAAACAGGCTTACTTGCCCATTATTTTTTGCTTGTTGATGTTCTTTGGCAAAATTCAAAATTCGTTCCATATTTGCAAGAAGCTTACTTCTTTCCTCCATACTATCAAACGCTCCTGTCTTTATCAGGCTTTCCATTGATTTTTTATTCAAATCTCTTGATTCAACTCTTAGGACAAAATCTTCAATGCTTTCGTATTCTCCATTTTCCTTTCTTTCCTTAACTATTGTTTCTACGATATTATGACCGACATTTTTTATAGCAGAAAGTCCAAATCTAATTTCTTCTTTTTTGTTTTCGTTAATCACACCAAAATTTATAAAACTTTTATTCACATCTGGCGGTAAAACTTCAATCCCCATTTGACGACACTCGTCAACTTCAATCGCAACACGATCTATGTTTTCCTGATCAGCTGTCAAAAGCGACGCCATAAACTCTGCTGGATAGTGCGCTTTCAAATATGCAGTTTGATAACCAATAAAAGCGTAACAGACAGCATGAGAATTATGAACAATTATATCGTTAGCGACAAAATTATGAGTTCTCTCAATAGTCAAATCAAAAGTTTTTTCTTTACCGATTTTTTTTATCTCAACAATTTCATCCCAATAAATATCGGATTGAGCTAGTTCTAATATTTCTTTGTCTTTTAATATCTTGCCAATCACTTCTACAGTTTCACGCAAATATCCTCTTTTTTTTGTCTCATCAAAAAACAATCTCTCTGCAATATTATATTTTTTAGAAAATTCTTTTAAACTATATCCAGATTGTCTGATTTTTGTTCTTATTAAATCTTTTATTTGAACAGGAATAATGTCTTTACTGCCTCGCGCAGTAGTTTTTTTAACTGTGCCATTTAATATTGGATGATCCTTTACCGCTTTTTTAATATCTTTGTTTATTGGAACACAGCGAGCTACCCCAATCATATCTCCGCTTTCAAGATTTTCAAGATTTTCCCATCCGTTAATTGTTTTAAATGGATGATTAGAAGTTGCTTTAATTATTCTTCCTAATCTTGTTTTGACTTGATAGATTTCTTTTGTTCCATTATCATAAACTTTCATAATTTTACTCGCACCAAGCTTGTAATTTTCTTTTAAAGTTAAAATTGAAGGCAATCTCCCATCCTTTTTATATATTTTATACAACTCCTCAAGTTTAAATTGTTTACCAGTTTCTGAGTCAATTACAATAGTGTCTCCAGTTAAGCAACGATTAAACCCATACTCCGCGAATTTTTCCATATCAGAAAAAGTTTCCTTGGCAATTTTTTCACTAATATCATTTTCTAAACATCCTTTAATAAATTCTTCTTTCATTTTTGCCATCAATTCAGCAATTTTTTTACCCATTGCTTTTCGCAAAGTATCAGCCTGTCCGCCTGTAAAATTTGCCATATCTTTAGATAATCTCATCACTTGTTCCTGATAGACAATTATACCATAGGTATTTTTTAAGGCGTTTTCCATAATGGGATGTTTATAAACAATTTTCTTTTTACCATGCTTTCTGTCTATAAATTCGTCAACCATTCCAGAATTTAATGGTCCGGGTCTATAAAGGGCAACCATTGCAATTACATCTTCAAAATCAGTTGGTTCTAATTTTTTTAAATATCTTTTCATTCCACTTGATTCAAACTGGAAAACTCCTGTCGTCTTTCCTTGTTGAAAAAGTTTTAAGGTCTTTTCATCGTTAAGTGGAATTAAAGATAAATCTATTTTATCTTCTTTTGTTTTGGAAATTATTTTCAATGCGTTCTCAAGAACGGTAAGATTTTTCAATCCTAAAAAATCCATTTTTAAAAGTCCGAGATCTTCAATATTGTGCATTTCATATTGTGTAACTATTCCAGAATTATTTTGAGGAGGAAATTGACAAGGTGTATAATGATTTAGAGTGTTTTTACTAATTACAACTCCACAAGCATGAGTAGAACTGTGCCTAGCAACCCCTTCAAGTTTTAGAGCATTGTCAATTAAATTTTTAGCTTCGGAATTGCTACTATATAAATCTTTTAGTTCTTTAACATTTGCTAACGCATCTGGAAGTTTTGTAAACATTGGAATTGCTTTTGCAATTTTGTCGCAAAAAGAATAGGGGAGTCCAAGCGCTCTTCCTGTGTCACGAATTGCCGCGCGAGCTGCCATTGTTCCAAAAGTTATAATTTGCGCAACATGATCCTCTCCATATTTTTGTGATACATATTTTAGAACTTCGTCTCTTCTATTATCAGCAAAATCCAAATCAATATCAGGCATACTAATTCTGTCTGGATTTAAAAATCTTTCAAACAAAAGATTATATTTTAATGGATCTATATCGGTAATTCCAATTAAATATGAAACTATTGATCCTGCGGCAGATCCTCTTCCAGGACCAACAATAATTCCTTCTTTTTTTGACCAATTAACAAAATCCTGAACAATAAGAAAATATGAATCAAACCCCATCTTTTTAATAGTGTCTAATTCAAATTGCAATCTTTTTTCAATTTCTTCATTTGTTTTACCGTATCTTCTTCCAATTTCACCTCTGCATAATTTTTCAAGATATTCATCGGAAGGAAGATCGCCAGGAACTTTGTAATAAGGCAGAAGAATTTTTCCAAGTCCTATTTCTACATTGCAAGCCTCAACTATTCTTTGTGTATTGTCTATCGCTTCTGGAATATGCTTAAATTGCTCAATCATTGTTTCTTGACTTTTCAATGAATAGTCATCACCAACCATAGACAATCTATCTTTTTCATTGACAGTTCTATTCATTTGAATACACATTAAGATGTCCTGAGCCTTGTCATCTTCTGCATTGATATAATGAACGTCGTTTGCGGCAACAAGAGGAGCACTGGTTATTTTAGATAAATCAATTAAAGCTTTGTTGACTATTTCTTGCTCTTTAAAACTAGGATGATGCTGAAGTTCTAAATAGAAATTTTCTTTTCCAAATATTTCCTGAAATTCTCCAATTATCTTTTCGGCTTTTTTTAAATCACCAGACAGAATTGCTCTTGGAACTTCTCCCGCAATACAAGCTGAACTTGCAATAATTCCTTCAGAATATTTTCTTAAAAGCTCTTTATCTATTCTTGGCTTATAATAAAATCCCTCCAGATGAGCTGAGGTTGTAAGTTTGATTAGATTTTTATAGCCAGTTTCATTCTTAGCGAGCAAAATCAAATGATTTCTTTTGTTATCTACTCCAGCATTCTTGTTATATCTTGAACCTGTAGCTACATAAGCCTCCACTCCAAGAATCGGTTTGATATTTTTTGCTTTTGCTTTTTGATAAAACTCAATTATGCCATACATAACACCATGATCAGTAAGAGCCAATGAATCCATATTTAGTTCAATGGCTTTATCTATTAAATCGTCAATCTTAGCAAGTCCGTCAAGAAGACTGTAATGGCTATGAGTGTGAAGATGAGTAAATTTCATTTTTATGAATAATAAATAATAAATTATGAATTATGAATTATGAATTTGATCTAATTCATGGTTCATAATTCTTGATTCATGATTCATTTTCTATTTTTCCACCAATACAACCCTCCTACTAATACAGTACCAATAATAACGATTATCAAAATCATCGGAATAAATTTATAAAAAATAAACTGTGAAAAATTAGAAATTATTTCTGAAATAAATTGTCCAGTTGCTGTCTCCGTTGAAAGAAAAACCGCGAAAAAGAATAAGGAAATTAAAATTACTACTTTTTTTGTTTTTTGTGGAAATTTATTAAAATATCTTTGCAAGAAAAAATTTATTTTTTCTTTTGACGCTAAATTTTTTGATTCAATTTTGACAATATTAGAGATAGTTTTGTAATATCCAGCGACTATTTCCCTTGTTTCGTCCGCGGAAACAGAAAAACCAGGTTCTTTTATTAGTTTTTCGCATATAGCGCGGGAATAGTTTAGCTTGTCTGTGTTTTTAATTAATAATTCTATATTCTTTATTTTTTCAGGAACACTTTTTCCAGGAATTTTTTTATCATCCAGAACCATTAATAATATCTTTTCGGTTTCTATGATTGCGACTTTATATCCTGAATTAGTGCCTTCATTTAAAGCACGATCAACTATATCCCAATGTTCTTGATAACTATCAAGTAAACTCTTTTTATCATCTGACATAATTATATTTTAATGTTTAGACTGTTATCATTATATAATCTGAGACGATAAAAAGCAAATCATATTAACATCTTAACATATTAACATAGGGGCTGCGATCATTCCCATCTAACCGTGTCCCGTATTTTCGGAGAGAGGGGAGTTAGCATTTAAGTATTAAGTATATAGTATTAAGCATCCCACCTAATATCTTTCAACCCACAATATTCTTCGACCTTGTAGAAAAGTTGTACGCATAGAAGTTATTATATACAATAATTAAGGTCTGCTTATTTTCTTATAATTTCCCTTTAGAAATGGGGTTGACAAAAAAGTATTTAAACTTATAATAAAGTAGTTATATTTATCCAGTGTTTACTATAAAAAGGAGGCTAGAAAAGAGACAAAATGATAATTCCAGATTTTTCAAGAGAGGAGAAATTACTCAGAAGAGGATATAAATATATTGCGGGAGTTGATGAAGCTGGTCGTGGTCCATTGGCAGGTCCAGTGGTAGCAGCAGCAGTTGTTTTTTTAGATGATAAAATTATTAAAGAGTTAATTAAAAAAGGAATTCGAGACTCTAAAACATTATCTGCTAAAAAACGAGAATATTTTTATGAATTAATAACAGAGCAGTCTCAAGACTGGGCCGTGGGCAAAGTTTCAGAGAAAATTATTGATAAAATAAATATATTAGAAGCAACAAAGCTTGCTATGTGTAAGGCAGTAGAAAGTTTAGAAAATACGCCTGACTTTATACTTGTTGACGGAATAAATACAATTGAAAATTTTCCTGCAAGTCAAATTGCAATCCCTAAAGCTGACCAATTTGTTTTTTCAGTGAGTGCTGCTTCAATAATTGCTAAAGTGACTAGAGATAAAATTTTAATGGATTTCGACAAACAATATCCAGGCTATGGATTTGCTGCACACAAAGGATATGGGACAAAATTTCACATGGAAATGATTAAGAAAATGGGACCATGTAAAATACATAGAAAATCTTTTAAGCCAATCGGAAATTTATTTTAAAAAATCTTCAAAAAAAATGATAATATAATTGGTTAGATTAAGCTATTGCTTGCAAAATAAATTAAATTAATGTAAGATAATTATAGATACGAATTTATAACTTTTAATTTCACAGAATATGCCACATCCAAAAAAGAGAACAACTAAAGCAGCAAGAAATCAGCGCAGATCTCATCACGCTTTGAAAGAAATTACTTTAACAAAATGTGAAAAATGCGGCAAACCAGTAAAACCGCATCATGCTTGCGCAAATTGTGGAACTTATAAGAAAAAAGAGGTAATTGATATTCTTAAAAGACTTCCAAGAAAAGAACGTGTAAAAATAGAGAAGAAGAAAAAGAAAACTGAAATAAAGAAAGAGAATAAAGAAGAAAAAAAGACAGTTGAAAAAAAATAGATTTTTATATTGTTTATGTTGCTATATTGTTATACATGTCGTAATAACACGGTAATTAAATGATTTAAGCAATGTAACAATTTAACAATTTAACAATTTATTGTCATGTCCAATAGACATTTGTCTAGATCGATTACAATGCAAAGTTTGTACGAATGGGATTTTCAAAGTTCTATTGTTAGTGATGATAAAAAAAAAGATAAATTTAGCAAAAAAGAACTTGATCGTATAGTTCAAAACAATATAAAAGAATATGGTCTTGAAATAGAAAAAGATAACTTTATAACAGACACGATAGATGGTGTTTTTAAGTATCTTCAGAAGATAGACACTACAACGCAAAGACTAGCTCCAGAATGGCCGATTAGCCAAGTGACGGTTGTAGACAGGAATATTCTTCGCATTGGAATTTATGAGTTGATATTTAGTAAGCGCAACGACGTTCCTCCAAAGGTTGCGATAAATGAAGCGATTGAGCTTGCAAAATCATTTGGGGGAAATTCAAGCGGTAAATTTGTTAATGGAGTCTTGGGAAGTTTATATAAAGAAATTGAGAAAGACAAAAAAGAGAATAAATAAGGTCTGCTGATCGGTAAAAATCACCAGCCCTTAAATAACATTTAAACATTTTGGCATTTTTACATAACTAAGGCTAGTTGTTGTGTTAATATGTGATTTTGTTTAAATGCTAGCATATTAATATGTTAACATTTAATTATGAAAGATGTAGTAAATTTAGAAAAAAAGATTGGGATTAAATTTAAAGATAAAAATCTTTTAAAACAGTCACTAGTTCATCGCTCTTATCTAAACGAGCATAATAACTTTAAACTTGATCACAATGAAAGACTTGAATTTTTAGGAGATGCGGTATTAGAGCTTATCACAACAGAATTTCTTTATAATAATTTTTCTAATCCAGAAGGAGATTTGACAAATTTTCGCGCCGCTTTGGTAAATCGAAAAATGCTTGCAGTAATTTCTACTGAAATCGGATTAGAAGAATATCTATTAATGAGCAAGGGAGAATCAAAGGACACTGGAAGAGCTAGACAATATATAATCGCTAATGCTCTGGAAGCTGTAATTGGAGCGATTTATCTTGACCAAGGATATAATAAATCAAAAAAGTTTATTGAAAATTATTTTTTGTGCAAAATGGATGATGTTTTAAATGACAAACTTTATCAAGACGCGAAAAGTAAATTTCAAGAAGAAGCCCAAGAAAAAGTTGGCATAACTCCTTGCTATAAAGTTATCAAAGAGTGGGGACCTGATCACAACAAGCGTTTCTTAATCGGTATTTTCTTGGACGAAGAAAAAGTTTCCGAAGGAGAAGGCATTAGCAAACAAGCAGCACAAAGAGACGCTGCAGAGAAAGGATTGAAAGTTAAGGGATGGAAATAAACTATTTTTGCAGATAACTATAAATTGTAAAGTTTTATTTGACAAATAGTGGCTTATATAAGCCACTATTTTTATTTATTTAAATAAATGTCATAAAAGTAATGTCATAAAAGTAATTGACATATTAAAAGAAAAATAGTAGAATTGTTACATAAAATTACATTCTACTATATTAGGATCGTTTAATTAAAATTTATGTTAGAAAAATTCCTTTGCGAGTTCAGACTAAAGGAAAAGAAGATAAGAATCTATTTTATTCTAATTAAAACAAGTAAATTAAATCACTAACAAATAAAATTTATGTGTGGAATAGCAGGATATATTGGAAAAAATCAAGCATCTGATTTTTTATTGGATGCCTTAAAAAGATTAGAGTACAGGGGATATGATTCTGCTGGAATGACCGTTTTAAACAAAGAAAATGATTTAAATTATATAAAATCTTCTGGCAGAATAAATATGTTAGAGGAAAAAATAAAAAAGAAAAAATTAGACGGTTGTGTTGGAATATCACATACCAGATGGGCAACTCATGGACATCCGTCAGAAGATAATGCTCATCCGCATAGTGATTGCCATAAAAATATATTTGTTGTACATAATGGAATAATTGAAAATTATAAAATATTAAAAGAAGGCTTGCTAAAAAGAGGGCATAAATTTGAATCGGAAACCGACACGGAAGTAATAGCGCATTTAATAGAAGAGCAATCTGAAAAAAATCTTGAGCAAGCTCTATTAAATGTTTTAAAACTTATTGAAGGCGCTTACGCTCTGGCTGTAATTTCAAAAAATGATCCTGGAAAAATTGTAGTAGCAAAAAAAAGCAGTCCGCTTGTAATCTGTATTGGAGAAAATGAAAATTTCATTGCTTCTGATCCGTCAGCAATAGTGGGATATACTGATAAAGTCATTTATCTTGATGATAATGAGCTAGGTGTTGTTACGAAAGATAGCTATAAAATAATTTCTACCACCAGCAATAATAAGATACAAAAAAAATGTCAAAAGATGAACTTGGACACTACTGAAATACAGAAAGAAGGACACGATTACTTTATATTAAAAGAAATATTTGAGATTCCAGAAGTAATAAAGAATTCAACAAGAGGAAGAATGATTCTAGAGGAAGGATTAGTAAAATTAGGAGGACTAGAAGTGCTTGACCAAAACAAACTAAGGAATATAGATAGGATAATTATAATCGCTTGTGGAACAGCAAGCTTTGCGGGACTAGTTGGAGAGTATTTACTTGAAGAATATGCTGGCATTCCTGTTGAAGTGGAACTTGGCAGCGAATTTAGATATAGAAAACCGATTATAAACTCCAAGACAGCCGTTATTGCTATTAGCCAGTCAGGAGAAACAGCCGACACTTTAGCCTCGCTTTCAGAAGCAAAAAGAAAAGGGGCTTTAACACTTGGAATTGTAAATACTGTCGGCAGTACTATTGCCAGAGAAACTAGCGCGGGAGTTTATAACCATGCTGGCCCAGAGATTTCTGTCGCCTCAACAAAAGCCTTTATTTCTCAAATAACAGTTTTAGCGCTGCTTACTGTCTATTTAGGGAGAATGAGAGATATGTCACTTGTAATGGGCAAGAGAATTACTGGGGAAATTAATGAGCTACCCCGTCTAGTTGAAAAAGTATTAAAAAATAGTGAACAGATCAAAGATTTGGCCAAAAAATATTCCAAATACAGAAATTTTTTATATCTCGGCAGAAAATATAATTACCCGATTGCAGAAGAAGGAGCTTTGAAATTAAAAGAGATTGCTTATCATATTCACGCAGAAGGATACGCGGGAGGAGAAATGAAACATGGTCCGATCGCAATGATTGATGAAAATTTCCCTTCTGTTTTTATTGCTCCCAGTGATAGTGTTTATGAAAAAACGTGGAGCAATATGGAAGAAGTAAAAGCAAGAAAAGGAAAAATTATTGCAATCGCTACAGAAGGAAATGAAGATATAAAGGATTTAGCTGATGACGTTATTTATATTCCAAAAACCCTTGAGATGCTTACACCAGTTCTTGCCGCAATTCCTCTTCATCTTTTCGCAACTTATATAGGAATAGAACTCGGCCTTGATGTTGATAAACCGAGAAATTTAGCAAAGAGTGTGACGGTAGAATAAAAAATCATTTTAACAATCTACATTTTTATTATTAGCTCCAGTCTTCTAATATTAGGAAAATCTCTTGAAATCACAAAAGGCTCCACACAGAGTATGGAGCCAACGGAGTGAAATCACAAAAGGCTCCACACGGAGTATGGAGCCAACGGAAAATATAGTTCTATAAATTACCGTAAATCCACCCTCTCAATCTCTGCTCCTAACTTCTGTAATTTCTCATCTATTTTTTCATATCCCCGATCAATTTGTTCAACGCCATGAATCTCACTTTTTCCTTCGGCAATTAAAGCAGCGATAATCAGAGAAGCGCCAGCGCGAATATCCATTCCGGTTATCTTGCTTGCTTTAAGTAATGTTGGTCCAAAAACAAAAGCGCGATGAGGGTCAGCAATTTCTATGTCTGCCCCCATTTTTTTTAATTCCTTAAGATGTCCTAAACGAGATTCATAAAGCGGATCGTGGACTAGACTTTTTCCTTCTGCTTGGGTAAGCAACACTGATACCATTGGCTGTAGATCTGTCGGAAAACCAGGGAACGGCAAAGATTGAATTTTAGTTGCTTGAAGATTTGAACTTGGTTTAATAATGATGCTATCTGGTCTTATTTCAAAATTGACTCTAATTTCTTTTAATTTTTCTAGAAATAATTCCAAGTGCTTAACTATAATATTTTTTATTTCTATTTCACTTTTAGTGGCGACAGCTAAGACAATAAAAGTTCCTGCTTCTAATGGATCTGAAATAACAGAATGTTTAACGCCATGAAGTTCTTTTTGTCCTTTGATTGTAATTAGATGAGTTCCTACTCCTTCAATTTCAACTCCCATTTTTTTCAAAATATCACCAGTATCTTGGACTTGCGGTTCAGCAGCAGCCGTTTTGATAACAGTTGTTCCAGAAATTAAACTTGCTGCCATCATTAAATTCTCTGTTGCTGTCACTGAAAATTCATCCAGAATAACTTCTTTTCCTTGAAGATTTTTAGAATCAAAATAATAGAAATTATCCTTTTCATAAATCTCTGCTCCTAGCTTTCGTAAAGCTTCAAGATGCGAGTTAATTGGTCTTAAACCAATCTTATCTCCTCCCGGATGAGGAATTTTAAATTTTTTGAATCGCGCTAAAAGGGGCCCAATTAAAAGAACTGAAATTCTCATTTTTTCAACAGTAGAATAATCCATTTTTTCGGGATTAACTTTCTCACCAGCTTTGATTCTTATTTTTTTTTCTCCGATCCACTCAACTTCAACACCAATACTTTCTAAAACTTTAATTAAATTAAAAACATCAGTCACTAGCGGTAAATTATCAATAATATATTCTTCCTTAGTAAGAAGTGTTGCTGCTAAAATGGGACCAGCAGCATTTTTATACCCCCCAATTTCAACAGTTCCTTTTAATGGTTTGTTACCATTAATAATAAATTTTTGCATATATATTAAATTGTTATATTGCTAAATGGTTAAATTATTTATACTTATTCTACGCATTGTGTAATTAATTAAAATTTTTCAATATTTCTTGTTTAATGATATAATAGATTTAAGTTAGTGACAAGGAGAAAGCTCTATTGATAAATTGCATGATTGCAATAAGGCTCCACAGCCCTGCGGGACTATGGAGCCAACGAATTAAGAAACAATAAAATAATTTAATAATAGAACTTTATGAAAATATTATTAACTGGGGGTGGAAGCGGGGGACATTTAATTCCTTTACTCGGAATTGTTTTTGAGTTGAGAAAAATATGTAATGATTGCAATAAGACTCCACAGCCCGAAGCCTGCCCCGCACTGCGATACGAAGGAACTATGGAGCCAACATCAACAACATCAACGGATTTGGAATTTTTACTTATCGCTCCTGTTAGTGATTTTAATAAAAGTGTTTCCGATGCTGGAATTAAAATAAAAACGATTAAAGCGGGTAAATTGCGTCGTTATTTTTCATGGGAAAATTTTAAAGATATTTTAAAAATTCCAGTCGGTATAATTCAGTCTCTTTATTATATTCATAGATTTAAACCAGATGCAGTTTTTAGCAAAGGCGGTTTTGCCAGTATTCCGCCAGTAATCGCTTCTTGGATTTTAAAAGTCCCTATTATAACTCATGAATCAGATATTGTTCCAGGACTAGCCAACTGCATCATTGCTAGACTTTCTTCTAAAATTCTTATCTCATTTTCCGCAGCTGAAAAATATTTTGATAAAAATAAAGTTATCTTAACGGGTAATCCAATTAGAAGCGATATTACTCAGGGAGATTGCAAAAACGCGCTTAAATTTTTTAAATTGTCTTCAGATTTACCAACTATTTTAATTTTTGGCGGAAGTCAAGGAGCGCAGAAAATAAATGAAATGGTTTTGGAGATTCTGTCTGATCTGACAGAAAAATGTCAGGTAATTCATCAGTGCGGAGATAAAAATTATGAGGAAATAAAAAACAAAGCCACTCAATTAAAATTGAAATATCCAGAACGCTATCGCGTTTATCCTTTTATAAAAGAAGAAATGAAGGACGCTTACGCTTTGACTAGTATAGTTATCAGCCGCGCGGGAGCAAATAGTTTAGCGGAAATTGTCGCTTTACAAAAACCAAATATTTTAATTCCTCTTTCTACTTCTGCAAACGATCACCAGTTTAAAAACGCTAAATTTTTTCTTGAAAAAAACGCTTCTTTGACAATTGATGAAACTGCTAATAATTCGCAAGATCTAGCTAATACTATTTTAAAATTATTATCTGACAAAAATTTACAGAAACGATTACAACAAAATCTTTCGAAAATAGCATCTCCCCAAAACGCTTCTCGAAATATTGCGGAAGAAATTATAAAAGAAATTTCTTTAAAGTGAAATACGCATAGAACCTCATTTCACGCAAAAGTTCTCCATAAAGTCTAACAACATAATTAAGTAAGATCTGCTGATTTTCTTATAATTCCCCTCTAGAGAGGGGATTGGGAGTGTGTAAAAAAGCTTGTTACACACCCCTTGCCCCTCTCAAGAGGGGAATAATCGGTAAAAATCACTAGCCCCTATATAATTTTAAAGTACAAAGCAAGAGACTTTTCTCTTGTTTTTTTTTGACTAAAATTTGATAACATAGTATTCTATAGGCAAAGAAAGTTTCAGTTATTTAGTTTAATCATATGAAAAAAGTTGTTTGCTTTAGTGGCGGGAATGCTGTTCCAAGAGCAGTTTTAATGTCATTGAAAACATATCCGGTCAATATTACGACCGTTGTTTCAATGGTTGATAATGGCGGATCATCTGGACAGCTGAGAGCGGATTTTAATGTTTTACCTCCTGGAGATATTCGTCGACATATCCTAGCTTTGTCCAAAGCCCCGCAATGGAAAAAAGATCTTTGGCAATTTAGATTTGGCAATGAAAAATTTGATGGGGGACATATAGGACATAATTTTGCCAATGCTTTTATTGCTGGATTAGAATATAATTTAAAAGATTATGATTTGGTCTTGAAAGCTGTTAATGAATTTATGGAAGTGCAAGGCAGAGCATTGCCAGCAACAATTGAGCAAGCTCAAATTTGCGCAAAGTTAGAAAATAGTGAGATAATAAAAGGAGAAGACGAAATAGATGTTCCGCAAATACATGACCCTAATTTGAAAATTAAAAAAGTTTATTTAGACCCAGTTGTAAAAGCCTATCAACCAACTTTAGATGCAATTTTGGAAGCGGATTTAATTGTTATTGGTCCGGGAGATTTGTATTCTTCGTCAATTCCTTGCTTGTTAATGAGTGGAATGAAAAAAGCTTTTAAAAAAACAAAAGCTAAAAAAGTTTTTGTTTGCAATATAATGACAAAATATGGTGAAACAAATAACTTTTCTGTTTTAGATTTTTCCAACGAAGTAGAAAAATATATGGGATGTGATTTTGATTATGTAATTTATAACACAGAAATTCCTTCAAAAAAAAGGCTTAAAAAATTTAAAAAAGAGGAACTAGGAATTTTAGATTTAGTTGAAATTGATAAAGGTTTAGATGAAAAGAAATTTATCGGAATAGACATAATAGAAAAAAACGGTCCGCTTATTCATAATCCAGATAAATTAGTAAAATTAATAATGTCATTGTAAATTAAGGTCTGCTGATTTTCTTATAATTCCCCTCTAGAGAGGGGGTTGGGGGTGTGTTAAAAAGCTTGTTACACACCCCTTGCCCCTCTCAAGAGGGGAATAACCAGTAAAAATCACCAATCCCTATTTAATACTAAATACTAAACCTATGCAAGCAATCATTCTCGCCGCGGGAGAATCGTCCCGTTTTCAACCACTGTCAGAAGAAAAACACAAATCCCTTATTAAAATAATGGGTAAGTCTTTGATTGAATGGACGATTGAAGCCATAAAACGCGCGGGGATAAAAGATATTATTATTGTCCAATCGCCTGATTCTGATTTAGAAAAACATTTAGGAGACGGCTCTCTTTTTGAGGTTAAGCTTTCCTATGTTTTTCAGAAAGAAGCAAAAGGAATGGGCAATGCCATCATACAAGCCAAATCTTTGATTAAAGAAGATCATTTTTTTGTTTTAAATCCATACGTTTTTAAAGCAGATGACTTTTTGAATTTAATGATTGAAAAACAAAAAAGCAGTAACGCGGATTTAGTTCTTTTAGGAACTAAAACAGACAAACCTTGGAATTATGGAATTTTAGAATTAAAAGATGATAAGGCTCTTTCAATGATTGAGAAGCCAGAAGCGGGCAAACAACCGTCTGATATAAAAGTTGTTGGAATATATTTATTACCAAAAGATTTTTTTGATTATTATGAAAGAGTTGGAGAACATGATTATGCATACGAAGATGCTTTAGCGCTATATATGAAAGAGAAAAATGTTAGAGTGGTAATTACTAAAGAAACAACTCCGACATTAAAGTATCCGTGGGATCTTTTTGGAGTTAATAAAATGATAATGGATAGCTTTATTAAAGAACAGAAAATTGATAGCAGTGTTAAAATTGCCAAAAATGTTGTTATAGAAGGACTAGTTGTAATAGAAGAAAATGTTACTATTTTTGAAAATGCGGTTATCAAAGGACCGTGCTATATCGGCAAAGGATCTAAAATAGGCAATAATGTTTTGATTAGAGATTATACAAATTTAGAAGATGGTATTTTGATTGGCGCTAATGCAGAAGTTGTCAGAAGCATTTTTGAATCTAGAACTCATATTCATTCTGGTTTTATAGGAGATTCAATTATCGGAGAAGACACGCGAATTGGAGCAGGAGTAATTACCGCGAATCTAAAAATAGATCGCCAAGAAATTAAACCTAAAGTTAAAGGTAAAAAAGTAGAAACTAAAATATCTTCTTTGGGCGTAATTATTGGAAATGGAACAAATTTTGGAATAGGAGTTAAAACAATGCCCGGAACAATAATTGGTTCTCATTCAATGATCGGACCAGGTTCAATTGTGATGAAAAATGTTCCTTCTGATTCAGTTTTTTATAACAAATTTGAAGAAGTTATTAGAAAGAAAAAGTAAATCTAAATTTGACCCAAACTACCTAAAATGCTAACCTAAAGGCAGGATAATTTGTTTATCGTGCTTTTTATGTTAAATTCTCAAGTAGATGAAATTAAATCAAAACTTAACGTTGAAGAAGTTATTTCTGGCTATCTTCATATTCAAAAAGCAGGAAGAAATTGGAAAGCTAAATGTCCATTTCATAACGAAAAAACTCCGTCTTTTGTAATAAGCCCAGAACGACAAATGTGGTATTGTTTCGGCTGTAACGAAGGAGGAGATATTTTTACTTTTATTATGAAAATAGAAGGATTAGAATTTCGCGATGCGTTAAAATTACTTGCCGAAAAAGCTGGAGTCCAACTTGAAAATCGCGGATATGACAATAGCAAAGAAAGAGGAGAAAAAAGCAAGGCCTTAGAAGTTCTTTATACTTCCAGAAAATTTTATGAAGAGTGTCTCAAGATAAAAACTGGAAAGAAAGCATTTGAGTATTTATTAGAAAGAGGACTTTCAAAGGAGATAATAGAAAAATTTCAACTTGGATACGCGCCAGATTCTTGGGATTTATTAAGCAATTTTTTAAAGAAAAAAAATTATAAAGAAAATGATATCTTCTCTGCTGGAATGACCGTTAAGAAAGACCGAGGAGGATCTTATAATAGATTTAGAGGAAGAATAATGTTTCCTGTTAATAATATTAGCGGACAAACAGTTGGATTTAGTTCTCGCGTAATGCCTGGCGCAGATGAAAGTCAGGCGAAATATATAAACACTCCCGAAACAGCAATTTATAATAAGAGTAGGGTGTTGTATGGGCTTGATAAAGCTAAAATGGAAATAAGAAAGAAAGATCTATGCATAATGGTTGAGGGAAATATGGATGTTATTGCATCCTTTCAGGCTGGTGTTGAAAATGTGGTTGCAACTTCTGGAACAGCATTAACAGCAGACCAATTAAAAATCATAAAAAGATATACGGAGAAAATTGCTTTTTCTTTTGATATGGATTCTGCTGGAATTAAAGCAGCTGGACGAGGAATAGAGTTAGCCCTGCAAGAAGGGCTCAATGTAAGCGTCATTACCGTTCCAGAAGGAAAAGATCCAGCAGATTGTGTAAAAAGTAATCCTGACTTATGGAAAAAAACAGCAAAAAACCCAAGACCAGTTATGGAATTTTATTTTGAAAGTGTTTTTGCAAAATATAATATGAATGAAATTGAAGGAAAGAAAAAAATAGCAGAAGAACTTTTAAATATTATTATTAAAATTTCAAACAAGATTGAGCAATCACATTATTTACAAATGCTAGCGGAAAAATTAAATGTTGATGAAAAAGCATTGAGAGAAACATTAGAAAACGCCAAAAAGAAAAAATCACGTTTTGAAAATAAATTTGAAAAGAATAAAGACGATTCAAAAGTTTTAGATGTAGCAAATAGAAAAAATCAACTTCAAAAAAAGCTTTTAGGACTTGTTATTACAAGCCCGCAAATTTTTGAAGAAACTTACACTGATTTAGATGAACTATTTTCAGATCAAAAAATAAATGAAGTTTACCACTTAATTAAAAGACAGTATTTAAAAAATAAAAGGTTAAACACAAAAGACATTGAAGAAGTAAAGAAAGAATTATCTCAAGAGAAATACTTAGAAAATGGGCAAAGCAAATTATTACATCTTTGGAATACTGTCTCTTTCCAAGTAGAAGCAGAATTAGAAGCAATTAATAATATTTTTGAGGAAACATCTGTTTGCATTTCAAATTTAAAAAAAATGGGATTACAAAAAGATTTAAAAAAACTAGAACTAGATATTAAAAACGCTGAACGAACAAATGATCTTGAAAGTCAAGAATTATTGATGGGAGAGCTTGATAAATGCATAAAGAAATTAGGAGAATTGGAAGAATAAAATTTTAAAAATTACAGATTGAGAATGTAGAAGAATACTTTTTATAACTGTCATTTCGAACCCGATAGGATGAGAAATCTGTAAGCGGATAAATGTATTTTAAAATATCTTTTTTTAAAAGAAAATATTGTGTGTTTACAGATCTCTCCATTCTGGCTGAATCCATTCGGCAAGCTCAGGACAAGCTTATTTCAGTGCTCCAGTCAAGATGACAACTATATTGTCATCTTGAGCGACGATAGGAGCCGAAAGATCTGTAAACAGGTGAAATAATTTGTTAAAAACAGACCAACTTGAAAACAAAATTTAGCAGTGTTTACAGATCTCTCCATTTCGCTATCGCTCCAGTCGAGATGACATCTACGCATTCCTTCGACAAAAGTGTTCTTCTACAGTCTAAGATTAGAAAATTTGCCTTATCTTACCATA
>JAYEKL010000048.1:0-3344 GCA_034660995.1 Patescibacteria group bacterium
GCATTCTGGACATATTTTACGAACAAGTCTTTGAGATATTATTACATTAGTAGTAGAGGCAACCAAAAAAGATTCTACGCCCATTTCTGCAAGTCTTGGCAATGTTCCTGCCGCGCTATTTGTATGTAATGTAGAAAGAACTAAATGTCCAGTTAAGGCAGCATGAACTGCTAGCTCAGCTGTTTCTCTATCTCTAATTTCCCCTACCATAATAATATCAGGATCCTGTCGCAAAAGAGCTCTTAGCCCAGACGCAAAAGTAAAATTTATTTTACTATTAATTTGAGACTGATTAATTCTTGGCATTCTATACTCCACTGGATCCTCTAATGTACTTATATTAACATCTGGAGTATTTAAAATCGCCGAGATAGTGTACAAAGTAGTAGTCTTCCCACTACCAGTAGGACCAACTACCAATACCATCCCGTCTGGCTTTTTCATTTCATTATTAATGACCATAAAATCTCTCTTTCTAAATCCAATTTGTTCAAGCGTTAAACTATTTGAAGATTCATCAAGAAGACGCATAACTATTTTTTCACCGTCAAAAACCGGAATTATAGAAACACGAAACGCCACTTTATAATCAGAAGATTCAATTTTAAATCTACCATCTTGAGGAAGTCTATGTTCATCTATCTTTAAATTTGAAAGAATTTTTATTCTGGCAACTATCCCCGGTAAAATAGACTTCGGCAGGGTCATCGCATCATGTAAAACACCATCTATACGATATCGAACAACAACATCTTTTTCTTCAGGTTCAATATGAATATCACTCGCTCCTTGCAAAATCGCATGTTTTAATAATGTTTCTACAATCTTTATAACTGGCAAATCTTCTGCCGCTTCTTTAAGATCAATATTGATCTCTTCGTCATCATCTCCAGATTTTATAACAAGCTCTTCGCCTTCGCCTTCAGAAATATTAATATCACCAACCATCTCGCCAAATTCCGCTTCAAGACTTTTTTGAAAAAGTTTCAAAGAACTCTTAATTCCTTCTTTATCAGCCAAACAAGGAATTATTTTTAGTCCAGTTTTTTTACTAATAAAATCAATAAATTGAAGATCGTTAGGATCAAGCATAGCAACTTTAAGTTGCGTTCCTTGTTTATCAAAAGAAATTGCCTTATATTGACGCGAAACAGGCTCTGGGATAATTTTCAAAATATCAGGATCAATCTCATTTCCTTTTAAATCAACAAAAGGTATTCCTAAAATATAAGCCTTGAGTTTATTTAATTCTCCTTTAGAAATTAATTTCTTCTTTAAAATAATTTCTTCCAATTTCTTATTACCCTTCTTCGCTTCACTAAGAGCAACTTTCAAATCTTCTTCAGAGATCAAGCCAAAATCTAATAAAAATAATTTTAATTGACTATCTTCAACTTGCATAGACTATGAATTACGAATAATAACCTTTTAACTTTTAATTAACTATAAAATTAAATACACCAAGAAGTCGTTGGCTCCATAGTCCCGATAGGGCTGTGGAGCCTATTGCGATTTCTCATTCACTCGTTGGCTCCATAGTCCCGATAGGGCTGTGGAGCCTATTGCGATTTCTCATTCATCCCGCTTTCTCGTCAGAGTCCCTATCGGAGACTCTGACGGGGCAGAATTGGTTATTGTATCTTTTTTAATATTGTTTCTTGTGTCCTCTTGTTATCATTTCTAATCCTTTGATATTGTTTCTTTAACTTTTTTCAAAACATCGTCTAAATGAAAATCAGCTTTTACTAAATAAGTGGTAACTCCTAGATCCAATGCTTTTTGTATATCATTTATATCGCTAAGATTGGTCAGTATAATAATTGGAACCTGCGAATCTGCTTCTTTCAATTTTTTTAATACTTCAAAACCATCCATTTTCGGTAAAATTATATCAAGAAGAATTAAATCCAATTCTTCTTTTAGAGCCAAATTTAATCCAGAGGCTCCATCAAGAGAACTTAGAACATCATATCCTTCTTGAACTAAAACATCATTAAGCGACTTTTGCAAAATCGCTTCATCTTCAATGACAAGAATCCTTTTTTTATTATTACTCATAGTTATTTTTAAAATAATTAAATATTACGAATTAAACCTAGGAAGATCAAACCAAAAAGTGCTTCCTTCTTTTTCTTTTGAATCAAATCCGATGTTTCCACCCGAGCTTTCTATTGCTACTTTAGCGATATAAAGCCCTAGACCAGTACCAATAGTTTGTCTTTTAGCAACATTACCAGATCTAAAAAATTTATCAAAAACCCTTTTTTGATCTTTTTGTGGAATTCCAATACCATTGTCCTTAACTGTAAAAACTATTTTATCTTCTTTGTTTTTTAATGAAATTTTAATTAACCCGTTATTTGAACCAATATATTTTATGGCATTATCAATAAAATTTTGCATCACCATTTTGATTCTAATAGCATCAGTCTTTACCGTCCATAGATTATCATCAATATCAACTTTTAACTCTACATTATGAGCCAACGCAAAAGAACTAAGCTCTTTAATAACAGTTTTTAAAATATCAGAAAGACTGACTTTTCGCAATTCAATATCCATTTTGCCAGATTCAATTCTTGAAATATCTAAAAGATCATTGATAAGCCTTATCATTCTGGATGTACTTTCCTGAATATCTTTTAAGTATTCTAATTGTTTATCAGATAAACTTTTATTTTTATCTATTAATAAAGCATCCATTGCCCAACGCATTCCAGAAAGAGGGGCTTTAAGCTGATGAGAAGCGATTGAAACAAATTCAGATTTCATTCTATTTGCTTTTGCAATTTGCTGAAATCCATTTATTGCTGAAGATCCAATACTAAAAATAATAACACTTACAGCGCTAACACTAAAAACAATTAGCTCCGGCGTATTATATTCCCGAACAATAATATACACACCGAGCATAGAAGTAACATTTATAAGGCCCATCATCAAAAACAAGAAATTTGGACACTGCCAAAGCCCCACATTATTTTCCCGACAATCCTTAAAAAACACCTTGTACATAATTTCAACAATCATTCTATTTTACTTTTATCTCATTTTTACAATTATAACACAAAATAAGTATTTTTACAAAACTTTCAATAACAAATAGAACACTCCGTTGTCCCGATAGGCCCTCCTGCCGGATGGGTAGGGCTGTGGAGCCTATTGTGATAAACAGTAAATCGTTTCTGTAACTCGTTGGCTCCATAGTCCCGCAGGGCTGTGGAGCCTGTTGTGATAAACAGTAAATCATTTCTGTGACAATAAAATGAGATTTAACAAGAGGCTCCAGTCAGGAGACTGGAGCCAACAAAGCGGTATTACAACCTGAAATCACAAGAAGGCTC
>JAYEKL010000049.1:0-3252 GCA_034660995.1 Patescibacteria group bacterium
TCGTTTCCATCATCTGATGGTCCACCACTTCCATCAGTATTAGGAGAGTCAATGGTACCGTCACCACAAGAAGAAGCCATAACTCTATCACTCGCCCCAAACAACAGGCCAAAGGCTAAAAATAATATGATAAATTTTGATTTACATGCCATATTTAAAAAATTATTTTCTTTACTTTAAAACTTTCTTGATATATTTCTGAAGCATTTAAAAATCGCCTAAATCTTTCTGAATTATTTCTACTTTGTCTAACGATTCCAAAACGCGCTTCGTTTTTGCGTTGATAACTTTTTCGTGCATTTTTTATTGTCTGACAAGTTAAATATAAAATTCCAAAAATTAGCGTTCTTTTTATCAGGATAATTAATCTTCAAAACCGCCTCTCTTATTTTTTCGTACGAATAGCGTTTCTTTAAAATATCATAATCACTCTTATCTCCAAACAATAAAACTCGCTTTATAATAAAATCAGCGTTCTTTTTATAGTCAAGCTTTTCAAAATCAACATCCCAAAACAGATTTTTATCTATTTTAGCCATATTATAAATTATTTTATTTCGAGCGCGTCCTAAAACTCAACTTTCGGAGTTTCTTTTTCTTTTTTATCTTCAATCTCAAAAAACTCCCTTTTGCCAATCTTCAACATACCAGCGACAATGCTATCAGGGAAAATCTGAATTTTGGTATTAAGGTCCCTGACATTACCATTGTAAAATCTTCTTGAAGCTTGAATTTTATTTTCCGTATCAGAAAGTTCTCTTTGAAGTTCAAGAAAATTTTCATTGGCCTTTAATTGTGGATAATTTTCAGAAACTGCAAATAGACTTTTTAACGCCCCTGATAACATATTTTCTGCCCCTGCTTTTTCTTCTGGATTTTGCGCGTTCATCGCATTTGACCTTGCCTTAGTAACATTTTCAAAAAGTTCTCTCTCGTGCGTCGCATACCCTTTGACAGTATTTATTAAATTTGGTATCAAATCATACCTTCTTTTCAGTTGAACATCAATATCAGACCACGCTTCATTAATTCGCACTTTTAATTTAACTAATCCATTGTAAATTTTTACAATCCATAATCCAAGAGCAATTAAAACTACTAAAATTATTATTAAATACATTTCCATATTTTGTCTCCTTTCCTTAATTAGGGACTGGTAATTTTTACAGATCATTCCCCTCTTGAGAGGGGCAAGGGGTGTGTTAGCAAGCTTTTTAACACACCCCCAACCCCCTCTCTAGAGGGGAATTATAAGAAAATCAGCAGAGCCTAGTTAATTATTAATTAATTTTACTTATAATTATATTTTAACACAATTATATTTTAGCGCAAGATAATTATTTTATTGTTAAATTATTATATTGTCATATTGCCATGTTATGATAACATAATAGCAATAAATTTCTTAATATCCTAATATCTTAATATCCAATTTCTAGAATCAACATTCAAAATTATTTTGAAATCACAAAAAGCTCCACTCAGGAGAGTGGAGCTAACAAAGGCGTTACAAGTTATGGGTTACAAGTTATGGGTTAATCTTACATCCCCATTCCAGGCATTCCCATTCCGCCACCACCCATTGGAGGCATCGCAGGCGTATCTTCTTTTTTACTTGGCAAATCGGTAACAGCGACTTCAGTTGTCAAAAGCATCGCTGAAACTGAGATTGCATTTTCAACAGCCGATCTAGTAACTTTTACAGGATCAATAATTCCTTCTTTGATCATATCATCAACCATTGCGCCAGAAATAGCATTATATCCATTATCCTTTGATTCAGATTTTCTAACAACATTTGCAACAACTGCGCCTTCTTCTTTTCCTGCATTTTGCACTATTTGTCGTAATGGTTCTTCTAATGCCCTAATAAGAATTTTAAATCCAGCACTAAATTCTTCTGCAATATCTTTGCTTGGAACTGGAAAATTCATTTTACTTACAACAATTCCCGCTTTTACTAAAGCCGTTCCGCCTCCCGCGACAATTCCTTCTTCCACTGCTGCTTTAGTCGCTGCTAGCGCATCTTCAACTTTATGTTTTTTATAAGTAAGTTCTGATTCTGTCGCGGCGCCAACTTTTAATACCGCTACTCCACCAGCTAATTTTGCCAGTCTTTCCTGAAGTTTTTCCTTATCAAAATCAGAATCAGATGCGTCAATCTCTTTTCTGATTTGAGCAATTCTCTGATCTATGTTTTGCCTATCTCCTTTACCATCAACAATTGTTGTATTATCTTTTGTCGCGATAACCTTTCTTGATCTTCCAAGCATATCAAGTGTTGTATTTTCAAGCTTGATCCCAAGATCTTCTGTAATAACTTTTCCACCAGTTAACTCAGCAAGATCTGAAAGCATTTCTTTTCTTCTATCGCCAAAACCGGGAGCCTTTACAGCAAGCGCGTTAAATGTTCCTCTGATTTTATTAATTACCAAAGTCGCTAAAGCCTCACCATCAACTTCTTCAGCAATAATTACAATATCCTTTTTACCTTCTTGTGTTATTTTTTCTAAAACTGGTAAAATTTCATTTAGTGATGAAATTTTCTTATCAGTAATTAGAATATAGGGGTCTTCAAATTCAGCTTGCATTTTGTCAGTATCAGTAATCATATAAGGAGAAATATATCCTTTGTCAAACTGCATACCTTCAACTACATCACTACTCATTCCAAAAGTTTGAGACTCTTCAACAGTTATTACACCGTCTTTTCCAACTTTTTCCATCACTTCAGCAATAATACTTCCAATTTCTTTATCTTCAGCTGAAATTGATGCTACTTGCGCAATCTCTTCTTTACTCTCAATTTTCTTCGCGTTCGCTTTAAGCTCTTTTATAATCTCTTTTCCAGCCGCTTCAATTCCATGTCTAATTCCAACAGGATTAACTCCCATCGCGACATATTTTAATCCTTCTCCAATAATAGACTGGGTTAAAACCGTTGAAGTTGTTGTTCCGTCTCCAGCTACATCATTTGTTTTTGAAGCAACTTCCTTAATTAATTCTGCTCCGATATTTTCAAATTTATCTTCTAGATCAATTTCTTTGGCAATTGTCACTCCGTCATTTGTAATTGTTGGAGCGCCATACCCCTTATCCAATATAGCATTTCGTCCTTTCGGACCTAGTGTTATTTTTACAGCATCAGCAACCTTATCAATCCCTTTTTTAATTGCTTGCCGTGAATCTTCATCAAACTTTATATCTTTTGCCATAATAATATTAATTAATAATTAATTATTTACTAAATTT
>JAYEKL010000050.1:0-3194 GCA_034660995.1 Patescibacteria group bacterium
GGTGTCTCCTATTTTTATTATAAGTTTTAAATTATTCTGTATTCAAAACCCCCTTTAATTCCCCCTTATCAGGGGGACGATATATAGAAAACTGAATTTATTAAACCACTAAATTGTGTATGATCCAATTAAATCATCTTCTGTTTGGTAAAAAAGGTAACATCAGATCATCGTCAAGACCAGTTTTTTCAGTTTCGTCATCTTCTGAAGTATCTAAGTCTCTAAACCCAAAAGGATTGCTATATTCCATATTTTCTTCTGTTTCAAATCTTTTTTCTCTTTTCTCTATTTCTTTTAACACTTCCTTTAATGTTCTGTTACCATTTTTTATATTTGAACTTACTCTGCCTTTATGCGACTCTTCGTATTCCATAAAACTTATATCCGCATAAACATATCTATACATAACGTTAAAAACAAATACCAACAACGCGCTAAAAAATATCAAGATAAATAAGTATCTATATCTTAAAAAAAATAAGAGTACTTTTTTTTTATTAATATTAAATTTTAATTTACTCATCTCTTGTAATTATTAAACATAATAGCTAAAAATATTTCTTATTCGTCAACTAGATTTACACTAAATTAATCTCACTATATTAAAAACTTTAACCTTAGTTTAGTCACGAACATAAACTTTTAAAACAGAATCAAAAGTTACTTTACCACTATTATTACCGTTACTTGAAATTTTTATTTTCTCAACATTAATATAATATTTTAAATTCTCCAAATTATCTAAAAATCGCATAATATCACCAAACTCGCCTACAGCTTTTATATTATAATTTATATACGACAAAAAGTTAGTTTCTTTCGTTTTTCCATTACTTGAAACATTTATATTAAGATCAACATTATTTCTTTTAGCAATGTCTTTTATGTTAGTAATGAAACTAAATATGTTTGAATAACTTATTATACATTCTAAAGCTTCATCAACATTTTCTCGCAATTTATCATGCTTATTTCTTATGTCATCTATTTGATTGCTTTGCTCATTCAATTGCTTAATTTGCTTTTTATTATTAATAATCTCCGAACTTAGATCTTCTATTTTTTGAGGAAAATAAAAACAACTAACATAAAGCAAAGCAAGCACAACAGCTAGCAATATGCCAGCTTTAATATATAATTTTTTTTCAACTTTATTCATTGTATAAATTAAGTTTACAATACAAACGCAAAGCGCAAGCATCGTAGGAACAAGGCAGTGCCTCGTCTCTACAAAATATAGATATTGAAATTCATACGCTTTGAATTAATTTGACAAAACACTCTCTTTTTTAATCGACAAAACATAACTAAAGTTTTCATCATCATAGTTTTTTGGATCAATATTAAAATCAACAAGAATTTCAGAATTTCTTAAACCATTTTCAAAAATTAGAAGGTCTTCCATTGTTTTAGAAACTCCAGTAATAATAACTTTAAAATCTTCGGTATTATTCTGTGGAGATGTTTTTTCCTTTTTATATTTCGCTGCAACATTATTACTCTTAGGATCAATACTTACACTATTTATACTTATTCCATAAGGAACAATTTTGCTAAAACTATCAAGAATTTCTACCCAATAAAATTGTTTCCCTTGCGCCTCTGAAATATCACCTAATTGATTATTATATTTTATTACTTCTTTTTTGATAATATTTATTTCCTTAACCTCTGATCCCGACTGCATATTATCCAACTGCATATTCAGTTTTTTCTCCTCAACGCTCAAATACCCCACTGCAGATAATAAAATAAAAACAAAAAAAACCTGAATTACTATAATAATAGCATAATTGTGTGTTGCCAAACGATTTGTTTTTTCCCATTTGATGTTCAACTTATCAACAGGAGACAATAAATTAATTCTTATCATATGTTACGAATTATGAATCATGAATTATGAATTACCCAGTCAATGTTTAATGCTTAATATTAGATACTTAATACTATTCTTCTCTTATTCCTCTAAGGGCAAGTCCTAAGACAGTGACAAAAACAAGGGAGTCATTTCTTGAGATAGGAGGAATTTCTTTGTCTTTAAACATCATAATATTAACCCATGGATTTCCCTTTTCAATTTCCTTTTTTATTTGCAACGACAAAAAGGAACTTATTCCAATCATTTTAGCTTCCCCTCCGCAAATTATTACTTTCGCTATATCTTCATCTGATCCAAAATGATCTTTATAATAATAAGTTAGTTTATCTATATACTTTATCATTTCACGTAAAGAAGGCTGAATTGATTTAAAAACCTCTTTACACTCGCCTTCAAAACTCAATCCGCATTTATTTTTTATGTTTTCCGCAACAATTTTATCTATTTCAAGTCTTTCTGAGATATTGTCAATAAATTTTTCCCCACAGACAGGAATGCTTGCCGTAAATTGAACAGCTGGATTTTTAAAAATTATAAAACTTGTCCTATCTTTTCCTAAATCAATAACCAAAACAGGTCTTGAAGATCGATTATCATTTATTAGACTTCTTGTTATAGGAATGGACTCGATCTCAGCAGCAACCGGTTTTAGTCCGGCCTCTTCTGCAACCGAAGAATAAGAATCTATAAGCAACCTAGGCACAACAGCGACAATAATTTTCAACATTCTGTCATCACTAGTAGAAAGAATTTGCCAGTCAACATATGCATCATTAATGTCTATTGGAAACAATTGTTCCGCTTCATATCTAACTACCCGTTCAATTTCATTCTCTTTAGAACGCGGAATCTGAACAACACGGATAAATCCTTTTGGCTCTGGAACGGAGTAAACAACAAATTTAGATTTTATCGGATTTGGTTCAGTACTCGCTAGTGTTTTTTTAATTAACCTTGCTACCTCTTTCTCATTCTTTATTTCTCCATCCATTATCAAACCTTCTGGAATATTTTCCCTCCCATAAGAATAGAGACTTATTTTTCCTCCTTTTTTTCTAAGTTGAGCAACTTTAATAGAACGATCACTAAGATCAAGTCCAAAAGCGCTTAAATTATTTTTAAAAATTGACATAGAATAAATTGTTAAATTGTCAAACTGTTAAATTGTCACGCGTTTTGATTGCTTTTAGCAATTTAACAATAAAAAAACATTTGAAAATAGCAAAAATTTAAAATAGCATTTATACTTTCGTATAAATATTAACTATCGTAGATTACTATTTACATTATACAACATTATTGAACTTCGTTCCAG
>JAYEKL010000051.1:0-3120 GCA_034660995.1 Patescibacteria group bacterium
AAAGACATAGACTTATTCTACAGCGCTTTAGCGCACGGTCAACGAGGTTTTAACCTCATTGAATTTAATTCAATAAAATTATTTTTAAATTCAAGTTGTATTAATATCTAATTTTCCCGTGAGGTTAAAACCTCACTAACCCTCAGCTAAAGCTGGGTAGAAATGTTAAAATACTAATTTACCACCTTACCCCCATATTGCTTTCATCTTCACACATTTCAATTAACTCAGATTCTTCTTGAAGTTCAAAATTCCAATTTACTGGATCAATGAATAGTGGATCTTTTGAAATGTTATTGTCTTCTAAAGTACATTTGCCAAAACAAATAAAATTATTTTTGTTATTCCAAATATTGTTATAACTTATAATAACATTTTTACTTTTTTTATCAACATTAATTCCCGCACATAATTCACAAATCCCGCTATCTGTCACAATATTATTCATAATTTCCGCAAAAGAATCGCTCAGATTTATTCCATAAGTCGCCCCTAAATATGCCTTATAATGATTGTTATAACTAATAGTATTGTGATCTATTATAGCTGATGCCTGATATAAATCAATTCCAATCTTATTATCAGTTATTAAGTTATCAACTATGATCGGCATACCGGAAATAGGGAGTGAAGATAAAAGATCAGACTCCTTTTTTTCTCCTTCTGTTCCTTCTTTTGCTTCCTGTTTTTCAAAATTATAGACTTGAATTCCTTTCCCGCCAAAACGCAAACTATTTTTCTGAATAATAGGAGACGAGTTTCCTTTAATATAAATATTATATTCATTATCCATAATGATATTATCACAAATTAAAGGCGCGGAATTTTCTATTAATATCCCGCTTAAATTTTTGCCAGCGTTCTTGATCGTAAAATTAGCCAGCTTTGTTTTATTTGTTATTCCGTTTTTAAACGAAACAACATTGCCCGAATTATTGCCATTTATTATTGTTTCATTTGCAATTACCAATCTTAAAGAAAAAGCGGGATCTAATTCCGGAACTTCAGGGTCTTCTCCTGTTTCCCTTTTATCTTCATTTTCTTCCATATCTTTTTTCATTTCTTCTTCTTTTAAAACATTTGACCCAATCAAACTGACTCCCTTTCTCATAACTATATTTTCTTTATATTCCCCCGCGGAAACTTTTACCGTATCTCCAAAATCAGCGTTATCAATCGCCAGCTGTATCGTTTTGTAATCTTCCGGAACTTTTATTATTTTGGATTCTGTTGTATTTTCTCTGGCATTTTTTCTAAATTCCACTATTTTATTAATCGGCTGAAAAATTCTTTCTCTTTTCATTCCAAATAATCCTTTTCCCGCTTTCGCAAAAAATTCCAAAGTTCGCGTAAGATTTAATTCCTGTTTTTTATCGCTTTCAATAAAAACCGCCTGCGCGCCGTAATTTATTAATTCTTCCTGTTTGCCGGCTGTATTATTTTGCGCGCTTCTAAATCCATCATTGCCAAGCTCACCCAGCGAGACGCTCTTTTTTTCATCCGATTGTCTATTCTTCTGAAACGCAAAAACAACGCCGCAGATAATAATCACGGAAAAAATTGAGATTAACGCTATTGCTGTTATTTTGTTCACTTTATTTTACTTATTCTACAAAATCTGCGTTTTTGACCAATATACTAAATACAATAGGCAAAATCAGCAAAAATATCAAACTTGAGAATTTTTATTCCACGACTTGCTTTTTTTCATCCGTTTCTACTTCCTCTATCTCCTGCTCCCGCCGATGAAGTTTCGGATCGTAAGTGGTCAGCATCTTGCAAAGTTTTTCTTGCAAGACATCCTTATTATTGTTCTCGTTGCAAACTTTTTTCTCTTTGAAATTCAGCAATTTTTAATTTCACAGCGACTATAATCTTTTTAAGTTCTACTTCAGACAAATCTTCTTTCCAATTGTTAGTAAGAATGCCATATAAATCTACTGTAAAATGGTCAAATTCCACTAATGATTTTCCTTCTGTGGCATTATCAATTTGATCGTAAATTTTTTTAAAAAATGGTGGATAAATTTTTTTGGAGTAACCTGCAAAAAATGGTTTCTTTTCTTTTGCATAATATCTTTCAACTCTATGGGCAAGCGACTCATCAATACCTTCTAAAATCTCAAAAAACATCTTTTGTATTTTCTCTTTCTCTTTCTCTTTTTTTTTCAACAATTTCTCATTGTTTAGTTCTTCTTTTGGCTCTAATGCGCTGCCCATAAACCCCCTGTCAATATCATTATATATTCTTCTTTTTTTTATTTCCTCGGGTGTTAAAATAAATAAAGCTTTATGTGTAAATTCATGCATAATAGCAGCTTTGTATTCTTCAAAACCTAATGCATTAAAAAGAGAAACTTCTATTTCCCCTCCTATTTTGTTATGACTGCCAACCTTTCCCCCTTTTTCCGCCATAGAAAAAATCTTAAGCAATTCTTTTTCTTCGAGAGTAATTTCTTGATAAAGTTTTCTACTTAACAAATCAAAAATTTCTTCTTTTGATGATAATTTTTCCTCCATTAAATTTAAAAGGCTGGCTTTTTCTTCTTCATTTTTTTCTTCTTCAGAAATTTTATCGGTAACAAAATCAGTTGCTTTTATTTTAAGCTTTAATCTTTTTCCAAAATCGCTTGCGTTAAAAACAGAATCCAGCAAAGATTTTTTGATGCTTTGTTTCACTCCTTCAACGATTGATTTTTCTAATCCAAAATGATCCGCTCTTTCATAAAGTTCGGGAGACATGTCTTCTATAAGTTTTTCTAAAACTTTCTTGAACTGGTCCTCTTGTTCTGCTATTCTTTTCATTCTTTCAAAATCATTATCTTGAAACCCATCACTACTCTTTTGATTTGCATTTTCTAAATTTGGTTTGTCTTTTTGAAAATTCTCTATCTCGCTCTCAGGCACTTCTTGGTCGTATTTATTTGTTGGAGTTTCAATATTATCTTCTGTTATGTCCAATTTCTCTTCAGGTGATTCAAATTTCATATTTACGATTTTAGAAATTAACATTTCTTCAAAATCAGATAATTTATTACTTGCTAAGTATAATATTATCAGATATTTTTATACTTGGTAAGTTAAAAATATCTTTCTATAATTTTACAAACGACAATAAAA
>JAYEKL010000052.1:0-15874 GCA_034660995.1 Patescibacteria group bacterium
TAACAAAAATAAATTCTACCAACTCCCCTATCTCACTCAACTTCTTCATTCGTTCCTGCTCAAGCGAAACAACTTTTTTCAAATATTCAAAATCTATTTTCTCGCCAGTGCTTAATACTTGATACTTAATACTTGATACTTTCTCTATCAATCCTGCCTCAATCAAATATGGCACGCATAACTTAGTTAATTTCTCCAAATCCATCTCCCGAATATAACTTCCATTGATCCAATCCAATTTTTCTGTATTAAAAATTGCTCCTGTCTTATTAATTCCAGACAGGTCAAATCTTTTTATTATTTCATTAAGCAAAAATATTTCTTCTTCTGTTTTTGGGTTCCAGCCAAGCAGTAATATAAAATTTAATAAAGCTTCTGGCAAATATCCTTTGTTTAAATAATCTTCAACAGAAACATCACCTTGTCTTTTGCTTAATTTACTTTTATCAGGATTAAGTAAAAGTGGGAGATGCGCAAACTTTGGCACTTCCCAATTAAATGCCTTGTAAAGTAAAATATGTTTTGGGGTTGACGGAAGCCATTCTTCGCCTCGAATAACATGTGAAATTTCCATTAGATGATCATCAATAACATTCGCAAAATGATAAGTTGGAAATCCATCTGATTTCATAATAACTTGGTCGTCAATTGTTTTATTGGCTATTTTTATTTTTCCATAGACTAAATCGTCAAATTCTGTAAAGCCATTTTTCGGGACTTTTAGACGCACAACAAAAGGTATTTTGTTATCAAGAAGTTTTTGAATTTCTTTCTTGTCTAGTCCCCTACATTTTCCGTCATACATTGGGGCAACTTTTTGCGCTTGCTGTTCTTTTCTCATTTCGTTAAGTCGCTCTTGACTACAGAAGCAAAAATATGCATAATCATTCTTTATAAGTTCGTCAACATATTTTTTATATATTTCTAACCTCTCAGACTGCATATATGGTCCAAAATTGCCTTTTTGATTGATTTTATTGTCATTATCTATAAATATACCCTCGCTATATTCAAGTCCTATTAAATCAAGTATTTTTGCTAAGTTTTCTATGGATCCTTCAATATATCTTGACCTGTCTGTATCTTCAATTCTCAATATGAAATCACCATCGTTATGTTTAGCAAAAAGATAATTATAAAATGCTGTTCTTAGGCTTCCAATATGAAGATAGCCTGTTGGACTTGGCGCAAAACGAGTTCGTATTTTTTTCATAAAATTTATTAATATTATTAAAATGTGCTCAAAGAATGTGCTCAAAGATAGTATTGACATTTGGCTAAAAATATGATATGTTGTCTTGTTAGGATCGTAAACAATAAAGATTCTATCGCTTATTGAATAGGAGGAACATGTCGGAAAGAATATATTTAAAACCAGAGAGAGCGTATCTGAACAACGAGGGAATAAGACTCGTTGAAAAAATATATGAGATTAGAGGAGTTGCCAGAAGGGAAGTTGGAAAGGGTCCCTTCAGGATAATACAAAGGATTAGTAGTGAGCCAGGAAGTGGTGATGACTATGAAGCAATTTCGGTGTTCATCCCCGAGTTTGGGATGCCAATTTTGGTTCCAGAAGATGGAATTGAAAGGACAGAAGAGTTTGAAAGACCGAAAAAGTGTAAGGTCTGCGGAGCTATTCTCGAAGATACTTGCGTTTTTTGCCCGAGCTATATGCCGGGCTGTTGTCCAGGAATTTTATATCACGACAAGTGCCAAAAATGTTGTGATTACGACTGGCAATCCACTATCGTATTTAGATACACGAAGGAAGAGATAGAAAAATATTGTCTTTTTCAAAATAGACTAAGGAGATAAGTAATCTCGGAAACATAGCTACCGAATAATATTATTCGGTAGATTTTTTTTACGATATTTTTTCTCGGTATTCCTCAACTCTTTTTACAAACTCTTCTACATCGTCTTTGTGCATTCTAAGAGAATGATACATATCCATTTTTCCGCTAAATCGCAGATCTTCTGCTAAATTGGGATATCCACCATCTTCAAGTCTTCCATCTGCGTAGCGACTTATTTGCTGTGTCGTTCCATTCAATATTTTAGAAGCTACATCGCTAAAGCTAACAAAACCATCCTCATCAACTTCAAAACTTTCACCCATGATCTCAATCGTGTTTTCTTCTACTTTCTCCATTTGTTCTAAATTTTTCATATTTATTATTTTATTTTTTTATTTATAAAAAATCTTATTTCCAGATTTAAGATATATATATTCTAACGTATTTATTTCATTTTTACCAATTCCTATTGATATAAAATCTTTTAAATATGTTGTTTGTGTTTTTGCGTTATCAATAGTATTAAAATAAATTCTTATGTTTTTATTTGTGTATGCGATTATCTCTCTTGTTTTTGCTCCTTTTGTTTTATAATATTTAATTTTTAAATCAGTGTCGTTTCTAATATTATTGTCTAATTCAAAAACAAAATTTATAAAATCTTCATCTGCGACCTTATCATTTATTTTTATTGGTTCTAATATAATATCTTTTTCTTTATCCTCCTCTTTATCTTCTGGGTCATCAGAAATTTCCGAATCAATTAGATTTTGAATGTCATTTGAAGGTGTTAACGTTGCTTCTTTTGCTTTTCTTTCTCTTTCTCTCTCTAATTTATCTTCTATTTCTTCTTTGATTTTTATTTTTTCTATAATTTTTATAAATTTTTTATCTTTATAAATTTCCATACCGTTATCTTCAGTCATAAAAGCTATTCCCTTAAGGTCAAGATAGTAACAATTTTCAGTTCTACACCAAAGAATGAGAGGATTTTTTTCTGTAATTTCTATTTCCAATGTATTTGGAAATTTCTTTTTAATCATTATAGTTTCTATTTCTGGAAATTCATTGAGTAATTTCTCTCTTAATTTATCTTTGTCACTAAGAAAAAAATTCTTTCTAGAAAGAATAACTAAAGCTTTGTTTGAATTCTCATTTTCTATAATTTTTTCTATGCCCTCTCTAGAAATAGTTTTATTTCCGCTTATATTTGTTTCTTCAATTATAAAAAACTTTGAGAAGAAAACAAAATATATAATAATAAAGATAAGTATTGCAAATAGTCCCCTCTTTAATTTTTTAACAGAATCATTTTTATTTTTTTTAGAAAAAAGATGTTTACGACTCATAAATTTTTTTGGCTTTCTTTGCCAAAATTTCACCTTTTTTTTTCTAAATAGTCTATTTAAAAATTTATTCATAATTCATAATTCGTAATTTATTGTTAATATCCTCTTTTAATCTTCCTTCCTGTTTCAATGGCCCATGTAATTGCGTATTTTCTGTCAATCGGTAGATCTTGGCAATGTAGTAGCTCTTCTTGGTATCCACCAAATCCTTTTTTAAATTTTGTAAGTCCTGTCCAAGGATGCTTTGGTTTGTTTTCAACAATACCATAAAAGTTAAATCTTTTCTTTCCCCTTCTTTTCGCATCCTTAATTGCTTCCCAGAGATTCAAATATGATGATGGAATTTTATAATATTTTGATGACGATGAGCCGTGATGATAGAAAGCTTGTTCTCCGTAGAATACTATAATAGCGGATGAAATTATTTCTCCTTTGTATTTTGCAGAGAATATACTTATTTGATTATCGTTTCTAAACGCATCAATTTCGTTTTTTATATAATCATAAGAAAACGGAATAAATTTATGTCTTTTTACTGTTTCTAAATGAATATCGTAAAATTCTTTCAGATATTTTTCATTTGCACTTTGTATAATTTCAACGCCTTCTTTTGTCGCGCGTCTAGTTAGATTACGATGCGTTTTTCTCATTCCTTTTAAAATTTCATCTTCGCTTTTTGTAATATCCAAAATCCATGTTAATTCTGGATGCATCATATGAATTGGCGCGTTTTTAAAGCCAGCTTTTTTAAAAATTTCTAAATTTTCAGAAGTATTTTCCAGAATCGGACTAATTCTAATAAAACCAACATTCTCTTCTTTTCCAATATTTTTTAAAAACACAAATAATTCATTTAATATATTGGATATTGGATATTGGATATTGGATGTTATTATTGGTCCCTGTGGAACGAACAAGAATGATCCTCTTCTTGCATTTACTTTTATAACTAGCGTGATTGCTAAAAGTTTTTCATTATCAAAAACTCCAAGTCGCCAAATTTTTTCTCCTGTATTTTTATTAAATTCTCCCCAATTCCAAGAATGTAAAAAAGTAACTTTCTTATTTTCTTGAACGAAGTTTTCCCATTGAAGTTTATTGTTTATTTCTTTGATTTGCATATATAAGTCAAACTTAGAAATTAAATTTTGATGGTATAAAAACATAGAGACTAAGCCTCTACATTAATCATTTATTATCCTTATTATCTTCTCAATATCTTTTTTATCAATCCCGTGGTGTGTTGGCAAATTAACACATTGCGAGCTTACCTTTTCAGCAATTGGACAACTTCCTTTTTGGTATCCAGCTTTTTCTAAATCAACTTCAACTGGACCAATTGCTTGTGGAAACCAATCTCCTAAAATTATGTGATGTTTTTTAGCTTTCGCAATAAACTTTTTTTTATTTTGAACTAATATAGTATACCATAAATATATATTTTTTGATTCTGGAGTAGATTGTGGCAATCTTATATTTTTATTGCTGGATAATTTTTCTTTATATAATTCCGCAGTTCCTATTCTGTGATTGTTAAATTTATTAATGAGTTTCATTTGATGCAGGGCAATTTTAGCAAGAGCATCTGGCAGACGCGCTGGAAAATTTTTTGGCCTTTGACCCGTTTTTTCTCTTTTGGTATAGGCTTTTGTTATAATTCCAAATTTAACAGATAAATACATTATTATTTTTCCAATATTGAAAAAATAATATAAGTTCAGAGCTTTAAAAGTTATAATAGGGTGCAAGAGCTGTTGTATGATCAATGATTTTTTGGGATACGGCATTTGGTCTCTAAGTTCCTTTATTTTTTTGCCAAGTTCTTGGTTTGCCGTTGTAACCATCCCACCAGAAACAGATGAAATAATCTTGTCTCTTCCAAAGCTGAAAAAAGCTATATCGCCTATCATTCCAGTTTTTTCGTTTTTATATTCCGCTCCTAAAGAATGCGCGCAATCTTCAATTACAAATAAATTATGTTTTTTAGCAATTTTCATAATTTCATCCATTTCTGCTGGATTGCCGAATGTATGTTGAATAATAATTACTTTTGTTTTATCTGTAATATTTGCTTCTATTTTGTCTGGAGAGATATTATAAGTTCTTTCGTCTATATCAACATAAACGGGTTTTGCTTTGCACCATTGTATTACATTAGATAATGCTACTGTAGTAAAAGCTTGTAAAATTACTTCGTCGCAATCTTTAATTCCTAAACACTTTAAAATTGCGTAAAGTCCGCTTCTTCCACTGTCAAAACTAATTGCCCAGCGAGAATTTGTATATTCACAGAATTTTCTTTCTAATCTTCTTGAATTTTTACCATCTTGCAGTTTTGTTAAATTCCAAGGAAGTAAATATTTACTTGCAATAAAAATATCCCAAATCGTATAATTTGGCGCAAGCGATGATGCTATCGGTTGAAATTTTTTTAGAATTGACATAGATTGACTTTATTAGTGTTAATAATATTTATTTTATATTTTTTAATTTTTTCATTACAACTCCCGCTCCCCTACTCTCAAAAAGAACAACTGTATTTTTTTCTAAATTATTTCTTAACATATTTACCATTTTATCAAAATCCTTTTCAAATACAAACTCACATTTGTTCGCTGGCTCCATAATTCCTTTATGTCCGCTTGCCGGACGGGCAGGGCTGTAAAGACTTTTTGTATCTTGATTTAGTATATAGGCCATATCGCAAACCTCACCTATTCTATCAAACAATTTCTTATGCACACCCTCACTTGATTTTCCAAGTTCAATAATTCCCGAAAAAACAATTATTTTTTGATAATCTTTATATGCTTCATCTAAATAATCAAGCGCGACAATAACTCCATCAGGATTTGCGCTATAACTATCGTCAATAAAAACAGAATTATCTGGACCCCATAGCTTTCTCATCATAAATTTAGACGGTTTTATCTTCTTTACGGCTTCTGAAATTTCTTTTAAATTCATTCCCAACTTTTTCGCTGTGATAATAGCTGCCAATAAATTTTCAATGTAATGCTTGCCAAGAAAATCAGCTTTAAATTTTTGGTTTTTATAAATAAATTTCACACAATCTTGATAAACTCTAATATCACTTACGCTATCTAAAGAAAAATGCTTTATATTTTCAAGCTTAATACTTAATACTTGATACTTAATACTTGAATTTATTATTGCCAACCCATTCTCTGGCAAACTTTCTATCAGCTCAAATTTCGCTTTAATCGTGTTCTCCATAGATCCAAATAGTTCAAGGTGCTGTTCGTTAATTCCTGTTAAAATTCCAATTTCAGGTTCCACAATTTTACACATTTCTTTGATTTCACCGATTTTATAGGCTCCCATTTCACAGATAAAATAATCATAATCATCATTTACTTTGTTTAAAACTGTATAAGCTACGCCAATATTTGTATTATTATTTCCTTCTGTTTTAACAACTTTATATTTCTGGTTTAATATCGTATATAGAAATTCTTTCGTGCTTGTCTTGCCGTAACTGCCAGTTATTCCAATTACTCTTATTTTTTTTAAATTTCTCATTTTTAAACTTGCCCTTTTAATAATTCTCTTTTTCTGAAAATTAAAAAATGGATTTGTGAATAAAATAATTACTGCAATTAAAATCGGAGTAATAAGATAGAAGAATAACAAAAATAAAATTAAGGAATTTGTCATTCCCGCGGAGGCGGGAATCCAGTAAAACGCAAAGAACGAAAAATAAAAGATAGCTTCTAGGAAAAATATTAAAATTACCTTAAAAGTAAATCTCGGTCTTTTCAATGCCCTCTTTTTTATTTCTTTTATTATTTGATAAAAAGTAAAAATAAAAAATATAAGCACTAAATAAGCAAAAACTGACTGATTAAAATAAGAAATTAATATTAAAACCAAGCCGATAAAATAAACTGCTGCTGGCTCCATGGTGGCAATTCCCCTCTTGAGAGGGGTTTGGGGTGTGTTAATGTGGAGCCTTTTTGCATTTGCGTTTTGTGATGTTTTATACTTTGCACCTGAGCTCCACAGTCCTAACGGGACTATGGAGCCAACATTACTATTTTCCTTTAAATAAGACTTCATCCTGTCAATTCTGTATTCTTTCACCTGCCAAAGCCAAAGATAAAACAAACTATCACGAGTGATTTTTAGAAAAACTAGAATTAGTATTATGGTTGTTAAGATAGTTGACATTTTATTTCAATAAACTATATTAAAAACGGAGGTAAATTAATTTTGGATAGAATTAAGAAAAATGCAACAAGAATGCTATTGTCAATAATAATGTTATTTGGAGGAGTAGTTATATTGATAATAACTATATTGTTTAAGGAAATAATAACGTCAATAACGTCAATAATATCGCCTATTGTAGTGGCTGTGTTAATGGTTGTGTTGTCTTGGGTATTATTTCCAAAACAAAAATTTGTTTAAATAAAGAAGTAAATTTTACTTCTTTATTCTTTATTCGTGTTCTTTTATAAATTTTTCAACAATTTTTCCAAACTCTTCTACCCTATGATATGGCAAACTATGATTGGCGTTATTAATAATAACCATCTTAGAATTTTTAATTTTTTCATTCATTATTTTTCCATCAGACAAGGGTGTAGTTCTATCCTCTTTTCCCCAGACTAATAGAGTTGGGGTTTTTATTTTATCTAAATAATCCGTTAAATCTTCCGCTAAAATATTTTTCATTATTTCTTTCATTTTTGGACTTGCAGAATAATAATCTTTTTTTCTGTTTCGCGCTAATTTGGAAAATATTTTGTGTACTGGTTTTTGAAAGTTATTTATAACTGGTATGGAAAAAACTGCTTTTCCCGTTTTTGCTAAAATAAAAAATATTTTTTGTTTTATAGTTAGTTTGTGTTTAATTCCCGCTGCTCCAGTTAAAATTAATTTTTCAATTTTTTCTGGATATTTTATTGCATACTTTGTTGCGATTTTTCCACCGAATGAATGACCGATTAAAATTGATTCTCGCAGGGGCTTAGCCCTTGTTGCTATAGAGGTTAAACCTTTGTTTAGATTTAAATTTTTGAGTAGATCTTTAACCAATTCAAATCCTCCTTTTCTACTTGTTTTTTCAATGAACTTATCCACAAACTCAACATAATCATCCAAATTCCAATTTTCTTTTGGCTCCTCGCTTTTGCCAAATCCAGGTAAATCAGGAATTATTATTGAGTATTGCGAACAAACACATTCTAGCATCCCATTGTCAGGGGAGGAGCTTGGTCCCCCTGATAAAGGGGGTTGGGGGGTTTTACTCGCTGGTTTTGTGTCTTCTGCATTTCGGCTCCACAGCCTCGTTTCGCTATCGCTTAACTTCGGACTATGGAGCCAACGCGCTAATTCCAAATATTTGTCGCCAGATATTCCCCATCCATGCAACAAAACAATCGGAATTTTTCCATCGCCGATTGTTTTATAATTTATATTCAAATTAATAATTTGAATTTGTCTTTCTTGGATATTGATAGATTGCATAAAATATTGAATTTTTATTTTATAATATCTTTTCCCACCCATTTTCTCAAAACTTTTGGCACAATAACACTTCCATCTTTTTGTTGGTAATTTTCCAATATCGCGATCATTGGTCTAACACTTGGAAGCGCGGTATTATTCAGCATATAGACATATTTTTTGTCTCCATTTTTATTTTTGTATTTGACATTAAGGCGTCTTGATTGCCAGTCAAGGAAATTTGAAGCTGATCCTGTTTCGCCATAGCTGTTTCTACTTGGCATCCATGCTTCTAGGTCAAACATTTTATATTTTCCCGCGCTCATATCTCCCGTGCATATCTGCAAAACGCGATATGGCAGACCCAAATCCTCGTGCAATTCTTTGGATGTTTCTACCATTTCTTTTTGAAGTTCATCTGATTTTTTAATATCGGCCTCGCAAATACAAACTTGCTCAACCTTCATAAATTCATGAACACGATAAATACCTTTTGTGTCTTTTCCATAGCTTCCAATTTCACTTCTATAGCATTGTGAAAATCCGCAAATTTTTAAGGGAAGATCCTTTTTGTCTAATATCTCATTGGCATAATATGCCAAGAGTGATGGTTCTGCCGTTCCAGCTAAAAACTTATTTTCTTTTTTTACTGTTCCATCAGATAATTTTTCATCATTGGCAATTTTATAAATCTCGTCAATTTCGGGGTTGTATTCATTCCCAGAAAAATATCCGCTTCCGAAGAGCGCAAATTCTCTAATTAAAGTCGGAGGAATTATAGGTGTAAATCCTTTACTAATTAGCTTTTCTAGCGCAAACATCATCAGTCCCATTTGAAGCATAACTGCTTCATTTTTTACATAATATCCCCTATATCCTGCTACCTTGGTTCCTCTTTCTACGTCCAAAAGGTCTAAATTTTTTGCTAATGTCATATGGTTCTTTGGTTCAAAATCAAACTTTGTCGGTTTTCCCCATTTACAAATTTCAACATTTTCGTTTTCGTCTTTTCCAATTGGAGTGTCAGTAGATGGAATAGTCGGAACTTTTACCATTAAATCAAAATATGCCATGTCTATCTTTTTAAATTCTATATCAGTTTGTAGAGAATTTGCTTTAAGTCTTTTTCCTTCTTCAATTTGTTCTGTCGTTGGTTTTTGTCCTTTGGCGTTCTTTGCTAATTTATTTCTCTTTGCTTGTAGTTCGTCAATTTTTAAAACAAGTCCCTTCCTCTCTTTATCAATTTGAAGAAGCTTATTAATATCAATTTTAATATTTTTGTTTTTTGCTGCTTCAATAATCTTTTCTGGATTTTCTCTAATAAATTTTATATCTAGCATAGTTTTTATTTATTAATAGCACACAGACAAACACGGACATTCGGGCACAGATTAACACTGATTTTATTTTTAACAGTGTCTATCTGCGCCTTTGGTCAGTGTTCGTCTGCGTCGAATTATTTTCTTAATTTTGATGATTTATACTTTTCTGGATAAAATGGATTTAGTCTAACTAATTTAGTTTCACGAAGATCAAACTCAATTAATTTTTTTTTCAACTCTTTTAAATCTACCTTTTGATCATAGCCCAAACAAATTATATCTGGCTGATATTTTTTAATCACTGCATATTTATCCGTTAGATTTCCTAGAACCGTCTTATTTGCTAAATTACTTTTTACAATAGTTTGTAATCTGTCGCACTCTGAGTTTTGTGGTAATCTATTCTTGACACTTTCAACTGTTTTATCTCTAGCTATTACAACGATTAGGTAATTTCCGAATTCTCTTGCTTGTCTAAAAAAATCTTTATGACCCTTGTGAAATATATCAAATGTTCCAAATGTCATTACTTTTTTCATTTTCTTTCTTTATTTTTTTTCAAACTTCGTTGTATTTTTGCCCATTTTTGATTTAAATTTTCCTGTTTCTGCTTTCGTTATATAATATTTTGGACGCATCATTGGAAAGAATACTGTATCTCTAATGTTTTCTTGATTAGCTAAAATCATAAACAGTCTATCAATTCCTACACCAAATCCTGCTGTTGGCGGCATACCATATTCAAGCGCTTCTACAAAGTCTTTATCCATCATTTGCGCTTCAGCGTCTCCCTCTTCTCGCAATTTATCTTGCGCGACAAATCTTTCTTTTTGATCGATTGGATCATTTAATTCTGAAAATGCATTTCCTACTTCAGCAGTCGCGATTAGAACTTGAAATCTTTGAGTTTTTGTTTGATCGTCATCTTTCTTTTTTGCGAGAGGAGAAATATCAAGTGGATGATTAACCAAGAATGAAGGTTGAATTAGGTTCGGCCTAACAAGTTTTTTGTATAGCTGGTCTATTAATCTTCCTCTTCCTGCTCTTGGGTCAACTTTAATATTTTTTTCTTTAAGAACTTTTTGCATATCTTCTTTTGTTGGGTATTTATCAATATCAACTCCCGATTCTTTCAGAACAATTTCGCGATAATCAATTCTTGGCCAAGGAGCTTTGAAATTTAAGATAGTGTCTCCAGATTTGATTTCCAAGGTACCGAATGTCTTTTTAATTATGTCTATATAAAAGTTTTCAACAAATTTCATCAAATCTTCATAATCAGCATATGCCCAATAAAATTCAAGCATAGTGAACTCTTGAAGATGTTGTGGACTAATACCTTCATTTCGGAATACTTTTCCAATTTCATAAATTTTTTCGTATCCACCAACCATTAATCTTTTAAGATGAAGCTCTAGTGATATACGAAGATATAAATCAATATCTAGCTTATTGTGATGTGTGATAAACGGTTCAGCGTCAGCTCCACCTGGAATATTTTCTAAGACAGGTGTTTCAACTTCTATATAGTTTTCACTGTTTAGATAGTTTCTGATGTTATTTATAAACTCCGTTCTTTTCAAAAATAAATTTTTTATATCTTTATTCATTATCAAATCAAGATATCTTTTTCTATATCTCATCTCTTCATCTTGCAGTCCGTGCCATTTTTCTGGTAAAGGCAAAAGTGATTTAGTTAAAATTCTATAATTTAAAACATTTAAGGTTTGCTCACCTTTTTTTGTAGTAAATAAAAATCCTTGTACTTCAATAAAATCTCCAATATCTAAATTTTTGAGTATTACATATTTTTCTTTCCCAATTTCATCTCGCCTAAAAAATAATTGGATTTGTCCATTCTGGTCTTCAATATTAGCGAACATTAATCCCCCGTGTGTTCTCATCATTTTTATTCTACCCGCTAAAATAATCTTTTCTTTCGATTTAGAAAAATCATCAAAATTAATAAAAGCCTGCTTAATAGTATGTGTCATTTTGCATTTTGCTGGATACGGGTCTATTTTTGCTTCTTTGATCTTATTTAATTTATCAAGCCGAGCTTGTTTTAATTCGTTTATTGTCATTTTGATTAAATTTAAAGCGTATGAATTTCAATATCTATATCTTGTAGAGACGAGGCATTGCCTCGTTCCTACGATGCTCGCGCTTTGCGTTTGTGTTGAAAACCTAATTTATTTAAAAATCACATCTGTAAATAATGCTTTTTAGTGCCATCATTCTTACTAAATAATACTATTTTAAACGGAATTAGTCAAAAAAATATGTCTTAAACATTTTAAGACATATTATCTGAAAGTTAGTTGCTAAACTGAAATTCTTATTTTAACAATGATAATTATTTTGATTCTAGGATTAAATACTCAACCTTTCCCTTAGGAGTCTCAACTTTAACTTTATCGTTTACTTTATGCCCAAGAAAAGACATAGCAAGTGGGGTCTCGTTTGAAATTTTTCCTTCGGATGGGTTTGCTTCATTAGAACCGACAATAGTAAAAACTCGTTCAGTTTTATCACTACGCACTTTTATAGTAGAACCGATATTTACAATGTCAGAATTAGCATGACGATTGTCAATCATTTCAGCGTTCTTAAGCGTTTCTTCCATATCCGCAATTTTTCCTTCATTAAGCGCTTGTTGCTCTTTTGCTTCTGAATATTCCGCATTTTCGCTTAAATCTCCTAATTCTTTTGCGGCCTGAATTCTTCTTGATATTTCTTGTCTTTTCTCTGTCTTAAGATAATCAAAATCTTCCTTTAATTTTTTTAAACCCTCTGCTGTTATAAATTGTTTAGTCATTTTTTTTGTTTTATCAATTAAAAATGCCCCGAAATCATGCGGGCAAAATTACTGGTACTATGGTATCACATTAAAAATGTATGTCAATAGCCAATATTGGCTGAAATAAGGTAAAAATATTTATTCTTCTATTGCATTTGGAAAATTTTTCTTTATAGTATTTTCCATTTCGTCTAGCGAATTATGAAAACTGATAAAATTTTCATTATCTTTCATAATATTTTTTTCATCAAGAGAATCTGTTTGTTCTCTTAATGAATTTAGCAGTTCTGTAAAAATATCTATTTTAACTTTGTCATTTTCATCTTTTTTATTTTCTTCTGTACAGCTTATTGTCTCTAATAAGTTTATAAGCTTGTTTAAGGAGATTCGTAAGGCAAGTATAGGAATATTGTTAAACTGTTTTTTTACAATTTTTCCCTCTTTAATTGTTATACCGTAATCAATTGTAACTCCTCCCTGCTTATTTTCAAATTCAACTTTATCTAATTTGTCTTCATATAACGGACTTTCCTCTTTCGCGCTGATTTCATCAAACGCGCAAACAATGTTTCCATTATTTTTGTTTATAATAATATTATCTATGCCATTTTGATAATCGTCAGATTTTGCAGCTCTGACAATAATAAAATCAGATCCTAATAATTCATTGCATAGAACAGTTTTTGCTTTTTCCCAAAGAGCGCCGAATGTTCTTTGTTTGTCTTCGTTGAATTGTTCCAGTATTGCGTCAACTGCTTTCTGATTGTCAGGCGAATTCCAAAATATTTCGTTTTCTTCGGAGTGTTTTTTTAAAATTTCGTCAATCTCATCTTTGGAAAAATTTTTATCGCTTTGTAATAAATATTCTTCTATTGATTTTTCTCCTCTTTCAACCCATCTTCTCTCTCTGTTTCTTGTCATCTTATTGTGTTTTTTTCTTGTTTTAGTATCATAGAGTCCTCCTTCTCTTTTTAATCCAAACGATGCTTGATTTAATGTTCCGTCTTTATTAATTAGGTCTTTCTCGGTAACAGGATACTTCTCAATTATATTTTGAGACATAAGTTCTAGTGATTCGTTTAAAACCTTTAGCCAATTATCTTTTTTACGTTCTAGATTATTAGGAGTATTTTCAATGTGAGAATCGAACATTTTAAATTCTAGCATAAACTTTAATTTATTTCTATAAAAAATTAATTTAAAATTTTTACAATTTTCTTAAACTCCTCCTCTGAAAAAAAATCAATTGTAATTTTTCCCGAAGTACCTCTTTTTTTAATTTTTACTTTAGTGCCAAGTTTTTGTTGTATTTTGTCTTCCATGTCCTGAAGACGCGGGTCAATTTGTTTTACTATTTTTCTTTTGTGAGTATGTATCGTAACTTCCCTAACTTTATTTTCAGTATCTCTAACAGTAAGATTATTTTTTAAAATTAATTTATATAATGCTCGTTGCTTTTCTTGGTTTTCTAATCCTAAGATCGCTCTGGCATGTCCTTCAGTTATTTTCTCTTTAATGATTCCACGTTGAATTTCAACTGGAAGATCTAAAAGTCTTACTATATTTGCAATTGCAGATCTGCTTTTTCCAGACTTTTTTGCGACTTCTTTTTGAGTTAAGCTAAATTCAGTTTGAAGTTTCTGATATGCTTTTGCCTCTTCAATTGAATTAAGATTGTGTCTTTGGATATTTTCTATTAGAGCAAGTTCTAGCTTTTCTTGATTTGTTGCTGAACGAATAATTGCCGGTATTTTCTTGATTTTTACTAGTTTTGTAGCCTGAAGTCTTCTTTCTCCAGCAATAAGTTCATATTTATGATTGTCTATCTTTGTAACAAGTATTGGTTGAATAACACCATGTTCTTTTATAGATTCTGACAGTTCTTTTAAATTATCTCCATCAAAATAATATCTTGGCTGGTTGGGATTTGGAACAATGTTTTCAGTTGGAATTTCTATTACCTCATTAAGGGTAGAAGATTTTTTTTCTTCTGAAAGAACGTTATTTTCTTTATTTAATTTGTTTGGGATTAAAGACGACAGTCCCGTTCCTAAACTAGTTTTTTTCATCATAATAAAATCATTTTAACATTTTAACATGCTAACATTTTAAGATTAAATTTTGTACACACGAAAAAAGAATATTACATTTATACTCCATTGCTTAAATAATCTTGTATAATACGCCGTAGCTTTATACTAAAAATCAACTAATCTTGAATAAAGATAAATACTATCTTAAAATAACAAGATTGGAATTATAAAAGCGGAGGAGTATAAAATTCTAAATTTTAGATTCCATTCCGATTATCTCTCTTGCTAAGTAATCATAAGCTCTTGCTCCCGCGCTGTTTGGGTCGTATTGTAAAATAGTTTTTCCAAAGCTTGGCGCTTCAGCAAGCGCAACATTTCTTGGAATTACAGCATCAAATACATATCCAGGGAAATGCTTTCTGACTTCCTTTTCAACTTGATGCGCAAGTTGGTTTCTTTTGTCATACATCGTTAAAACTGCGCCCATAATCTCCAAATCTTCCTTAAGATTTGTTTTGATTAGATCTATTGAATTTAATAGCTGGCTCAATCCTTCTAGAGCGTAATATTCACACTGAATTGGCACTATGATCCTATCGGATGCTGCAAGACTGTTTACGGTCAAAAGTCCTAAACTTGGAGGACAATCAATTAAGACATAGTCATAATCATCTTTGATATTTTTTATTGCGTTATAAAATTTAAATTCTCTTTCTGTTGCTTCAACAAGTTCAACCGTTGCTCCTGCTAGGTCTTGTGTTGCGGGAACAATATCAAATCCTAATAAAGATGTTCTCATAATAGTATCTTGAAGAAATACTTTTCCAGAAATAACGTCGTAAATATTCTTTTCTATATTTTCTGGTCTAAATCCGATACCTGTGGTTGCGTTTGCTTGTGGGTCCATATCAATCAATAGAACTTTTTTGCCATGCGACACCAAACAAGCCCCCAGATTTACGGTGGTTGTTGATTTTCCTACTCCCCCTTTTTGGTTTACTAATGAAATTATCATAATTTTATTATAGTATATGTATCGTTTGTTGACAAATGACATTAGATTGTTGTATTGTTAGTAAGAAGTTTGTAAAGTTATAAAGTA
>JAYEKL010000053.1:0-6232 GCA_034660995.1 Patescibacteria group bacterium
TATTTGTTGCTTCGCAGCCTACCCCTCTCAAGAGGGGAATAATCTATTTGTTGCTTCGCAGCCTACCCCTCTCAAGAGGGGAATAATCTATTTGTTGCTTCGCAGACTGCCCATCTCAAGAGGGGAATAATCTATTTGTTGCTTCGCAGACTGCCCATCTCAAGAGGGGAATAATCTATTTGTTGCTTCGCAGCCTACCCCTCTCAAGAGGGGATAAATGTTTGTATTATGCTTTTCAATCTGCATTAAAAGAAGCCTCCTAGTGCATTTACAATAGGCCAAAATCGCCCACCAAGAACCTTCAACGCTCAAAGCTGTTTGCACGAATTCTTTTTGAAATCTTTCAAAACTTCCAAATTCGTCATTGATTATATTTAGCAATTCTCCGTTCGGACTTTCTTTTCTGTTTTTTGCTGGAACAAGATTATTCCAAAAAAGAGAATGCAAAAGATAACCACCAAGATTGAATGACAAATCTTTTAAAATCGCTTTCATATCTAAATCTACATTTTCGTTTCTAGCTTTATCCATTTTTTAAAAGCCGTGTTAACACCAGTAGCATACCCCTGATGATGTTTTTGATGATGTATCTTTAATTGTTTTTCAGAAATATATGGCACAAGTGCATCATAAGCATACGGCAAATCAAACAGTTTATAGAACTTTTTTTCATCTATATTCATATTTTTATTTTTAATATTTATCTATTATGACTATAGCGCGATTCTTTTCTTTATTCCACTACGAATATTAGACTCACTACGTAATTAGTTTCTACTGCTCCGCCAGCTGGCGGATTGGCCAAATTCTCCAAAAATTTTGTAGACACGCGATTAATCGCGTCTCTACTCGGGCTAAACCTCAAAAATTATTTGAAAAATTATACCTCATCCGCCCAAGGCAGACATAATGAAACTAATACGCAATGAGTCTAATAAATTGATTTGATTTTGATTTGACTTTTGTTGCAAAAATAGAAATATGCTATAATAGAACTGTAAAAAAGAATAAGGATTATACACAATTTAATCATATTTATCATTAATTAAAAATTATGTTTAAAAAAATACTATCTTGTTTTTTAATTGTTGCCTTTTTAGCGCCGAGCCTTGTTTTAGCTGACGGTATGATGATTAAACCTGACCCTTATGGAAATCGCTGGGATTTTGTGAGTGAAAGCAATCAACAAGCTTATATTAGCTACGAAGACGGCTTGGAAAAATTAATTTTAAGTATTGGGTTGGAGGAAAAAGACAGCGAGGCAGTTTGGATCTTTCCAGTACCAGCAGATCCACAAAAGGTTGTTATTGATATTTTAACTGAAGCACCAGATTTAAGGGGCGAAGAAATAAACAAAAAAGCAAAATCAGAGTTAGAAGATATTAGAGAAGCATTGATAATGACTCAAATTTATCCTGCATTTTTTACGTCACTTACTAATTCGGTAATATTATCAACGGGATCCAATAAAGGCTTGAGGTTCAGTGAAGACGGATATGGATACCAGACAGATGTGACAGTATATGAACATTTAGAAAAAGAAGGAATGACTACTGAAATTATCACAGCTCGGACAAGCAAAGGTTTGCAAGAGTATTTTAAAAGCAAAAATTTAAACATAGAGCAAGATTCAATTCCTGCGTTAAACCATTATATTGGCGAAGAATTTACTTTTGTCGCCTCATGGATTTCAAAAAACCCTACGGTAAAATCTAGTTCAAAACAGAAGCAAAAGGGCGTTTTTGTTACTTTCCCAACAAAAAAAATATACTACCCGCTTGTATTAACCAGTGTTTATGGAAGTGAGAGAATTCCAACAACGATTAGAATAATGGGATTTGTTAGTCCAAAAGTATTTGGAGATATAAAAAATTATACAGAAATAGAATATTACATTGATAGCTATGTTAATTTAAATAATATAGACAATTTCTACAATGGCGATACTGAAAATGTAAAATATACAAAAATCGAAATGAATGCTCCATCAAAATTACTAACCCAAGACTTGTGGATGAGCGCAAGACAACCACTTTCTACATATTTCCCTTCATTTATTAGCCAGCACCCATTTCTAACAGGAGTCATTCTATTAGTCTTAACTTCAATATTAGCAAGTGTATTAGCAAGTCTTGTTATCTTTCGTGAAGCAAGAAGTAAAAAAGAAATCTTAAGATTTAGTCTGCTAGGTCTCTTTAATTGCCTTACTATTATTGCTCTAATTATTAGAATGCATTCTCTAAAAATAAAAAAGGATGAAGAGAAGATTAATAAATTAAGAGAGCAAGGGTATATAGTAAATAGAAGAGATTGCAAAAGAAAAATAGCCTTTGTTTCTTTTTTCTCCATAACTTATATAATATTAGTTATCCTAACCATCAGCTTGATAGGAATAGCTCTATAAAAAACTTTTTAGGAACTTTTTTTGTGAAAACAAAACACTTCAGTCTTCTGACTGAAGTGTTTTCATTAAATTAGATTTGCAAAACTTATTTGAAATAATCTTTTAATATTTTATTGGAAAAAATCAAACATTCTTTCAAATCCGCTATAAATTGACACTGATTCTCCCAGAACATAACCATTTTCTATACCCCCACCTTCATAACCAATTTTATTATTTTCTTTAAAACCCGAAGAAGAATCTATTTCATCTTTATTGTCAACTCCCATTATTTTTTCTACATCTTTCGGCTTTTCAATTCTTAGAGGCTTATTAAATTCACTAAAAGAAAAATCTAAATCAAATTTAATTTTTATTTTTCCATCTGGTCCCATTTCTTCCTCAAAAAAATTATAAGCATATTCTTCGTAATTTCTTTTTTCGCCTTGTGGTTCTGTGCTAATTTTGGGACAACTAGAACCCTCAACTTCCTCCTGAACATATCCGCTTTTCCCTGTAGAATCAACACACCATTTATCAGTTGTTGCAACCATTTCTTCCCAGATTGCGTAAGAATCTTTATCCGTTATAATATTTTCTGACTTTATTTTTCGCGCATAATAAGAAGAGGCGTTAAAATTATCATAACTTCCTGAATATTTATAATGATTTTTTAAACTTGTTTCAATATAACTTATTTTTGACTTGGTACTGCTGTCTTCTTTTTTCGCCTCAGTTTCTCCATACATCTTACTGACAATCTGCTTAAAATCTTCCGTGTTATAGTCTCCAACAATTTTGATTTGATACAAATATTTATCTCTCTTTCCTATCCATAATTCAGTATAAATATTTTCAAAAATTCTATTTAATAATTCTTCTTTATTTTCATCTTTTAAACGTTCTACTCCGTAATAATATCCTTTATTTGATAATTGCAATTCTTCTATTAAATCTGCAAAACCAACACCATCTAATTTCACCTTATAATGATATACTTCGATATTTCCCAGTTTTTCATCTCCTAAGTCCTCTTCAAATTTTAACAATTCATATTTATCTATCTCTTTAAAATCAAGAAGATTAGAATCATCTTCAAGGCTATAACTTCCCTCATCAGTATATCCCGACATAAGCCATTTACCTTTATAGATCCTTAATTCGTTTCCAAGCATTATCCCCATAATGCCAAAATCATAATCATTCAATCTATAATACAAATCATCTTTCCCTATAGTTATACAATCCAAATCAAGAGAAATATTTTCACCTCCCCCTTCAGCTAAAATATCTACTTCAACATCTAGATTAGAATGTGTTTTTATATTGTCTAAATCTGTTTTATCTATACCTCCAGAAATAGCTATATCAATAACAGAAGCAATATCAATTGGAATATTTTTACTTTCAACAATCATCAAGGTATCAGTTTTTGCTACCCCATTAAATTTAAGAGTTTTTATATCTTTCATCACTTTTTTTGAAGATTCTAAAACTTGTTGCGGAGTTTCTTCTGTATAAACATATTTTTCTTCCTCTTGGATCATCTTCTCCTTCTCATTTATAAGAACAAAGGACAGAGAGGAAATAAAAATTACCAAGAATACAAAACCCAAAACTGTTAACACAATTAAACCATTCCCCTCTTCTCCGCTCACTTGTTTAAATTCTTCAGTATTGTTTATGTTTTTTTTCTTTTTATTGTCTGACGGATAATATTTTTTGTTTTCTTTTTTCATTTTTTTCTTTTTAAAGATTAATTATAATTTTTTACTCTTTTACACATTTATCTATATAGAGAAAATTAAGAATATAAAAAGATATCAATTATTTTTTAAAGGGAAGAGATTAGATTAAGAAGATGGGTCTCGAATACCCAAGGTCTAACCTCTCTCGTTGGTTCAGTGTCTCTGACCTGAACCAGCTATTTCTATCTCACTGTTATTTATAATCTTATAGTAAGGTATAGTTTTAGAAATTAATTAATCAAATCTTTTTTAAATTTATTTTTCAAAATCTTCCTCATGAAAAAATTCATGAATATCACCAAAACAAACTATTAAACAAGCAAGATTTTGTCTCATTATTTCTTCATTTCTATTCCAGTCAAAATCTTTCATTTTCACAGGTGATTCCATTAAGAAATATTGAAAGAAAATTTCTGAAGGAATAATATCTTTTTCGTATAAATCTTGATCTGTTATACTCTCAAAATCATCACAGGATTTCAAATTTATAAACTCAGCTAAACCATGAAACATTGTATTAAAAAATAATTCATACAACTTCTCATACTCCTTTTTACTATAAAATTCTTTTGATAAACTACCTAATCTTTGCAATCCATTTTTATCAGCAGATTTCTTCTCCTCTAATTCCCCTGCCATTTCCCACATAAGAAAGAACTTACCAACGCCATTTTCTTCACTTAATAATTCATCAAAAACATCTTTCAGGTCAATTCTTTTTAATAAATTTTGAATTGCTTTTTTATGTAAAACTGGATCTTTCTCTAAAAAATATCCCTCAAAATCAGCATCAAAATTTTTTATCTGTTTATCTTTTTTCATAAAAACATTTTATTTATACTAATCTTTTTTATTAAATCCTAATTTTGTTTATAGAAATATTACCTTAAATTTAAAATAATATATCTATATCTTTTCCATTTCACGTTCTTTAACTCTTTTCGCATACAAATTTTTCTGAAACTCAAAGAAAATTGAACGAATCTCATCAACATCACCTAATGATTTTTCAGCATTTGCGATAGCATGATATTTTATATTCAGTAAAACTGGCAATTTCTCCGCGATTTCCGGTTTCGCCCGTTCTCCCCTAGACAAAATTCGTCCATCTGTAATTTTACAAACATTGCGTTCTCGCAGGACTTTTGACCCGTCAACTTCTCCCCAACCACTCGCCTTTAATTTTGGATCAATATACTCCGCTCTTGTTTCTGCTTCGTTCATAATATTTATTTTATAATCTTAATCAAATCCAAAAAGGCATAAACCTTGCCTCGTTCTTGCTTTGGAGTAATATCAACAATAATTTTAGCCTTCAAAAATTTTTCTATCAAAGTATATAGCGTTTGATTGTTTGAAACTTTTGAAAGTTTTTTAATAGATTGAGCAGTGAAGCGAGGCTTGATAAACAAAGCATCTAAAAAAGAATTAGCGTAAAATGAATTAATATCAGGCATTCGTTCTTTCATCTCTTTGTAAAGTTTTTCAATTTTTGCAACTCTACCAAGAGTAAGCTTTGTTTGTTCGAAAATTGCATCAAGAAAAAATTTTATCCAAGGAATCCAATTTTCTTTTTCACTCACTTCGCGTAATAATTCATAATATATATCCCGATTCTCTTCCAAAAATTCGCTGATATAAATATTAGGATAAGCTGTAATTTTCTTTTCATACAAAAACAAAGGAATAAGCAATCTTCCTACTCTTCCGTTTCCGTCCAAAAACGGATGCATTGCTTCAAATTGATAATGCGCTATCGCAAAAAGATTTTTTTATCATATTTTTAGCTTAATTTAACTACTAGAATTATATTAGATATTATTCTAGTTTGCAACCCTTTTCTAGAATAAGCATAAAATTTATTCTAAAGTCTGGAATAAGCTCCTATAAATCATCAATTTTTGTCTGTAGGGGCAGACCTGTGTGTCTGCCCTGAATTGTGTGTCTGCCCTGACCTGTGTGTCTGCCTTGAATGTGGGGTTAAATAATGTTTTATTGTGTTTTCAGGATAGACACATAGGTCTATCCCTACGACGGCAATTTTAAATTATTCCATCATCATTGTAGGGGCAGACCTGTGTGTCTGCCCTGAATTGTGTGT
>JAYEKL010000053.1:6332-15224 GCA_034660995.1 Patescibacteria group bacterium
GTGGGGTTAAATAATGTTTTATTGTGTTTTCAGGATAGACACATAGGTCTATCCCTACGACGGCAATTTTAAATTATTCCATCATCATTGTAGGGGCAGACCTGTGTGTCTGCCCTGAATTGTGTGTTCGCCTTGAATGTGGAATGAATTTTGTTTTATCGCGTTTTCAGGGTTGACACACAGGTCAACCCCTACAACGATTATTTATTTTTTACATAAACAAATTCTCCGGATTACTTTTATCCAATTCCCATTTCAACGGATTTTCAAAAATGTATTTTCTGATTTTGTCTAATTCTTTTTCATTGCGAATGATGCGGTCATAATAATTGCGTTGCCATATTTTTTTGTCAAACGGTTTCCAATTATTCTGTTTTACATTTCTAATATATTCATTTGTCGTCATTGTTTTAAACCATTGAACAATTTGCGAAATTCCGTCCCCTGTGTGTCTGTCCTGAATGCGGAATGAATTTTGTTTTTTTGCGTATTCTGGGTTGGCACACAGGTCAGGGTTGACACATAGGTCAACCCCTACGATGTTCATAATAAAAATTATCAAATGAATATGATTTGGCATTATTATGTATTCATCTAATTCAACATTTTCAAATTTGTTTTTCAATTCGAATAGCCACTTTCTGATCATTTCCCCTGCTGAATTTAAAATCATTTTTCCGTCAATGACATCACCAAATCTGTGTTCTTTATTTTGTACGCAGATTGTCATAAAATACGCACCGTCAGACGCATAATCATAATTTTTCAATCTGATTGATCTGCGATTATGTATTTTTTGATTGTAATTTTTGTTTGGCATATTTTTGTTTTCCTTCAAACGCTTTCTTCAAACCAATTTTTTTGTTTCTTCCAAATCATCAAGATATTTTAAAAACAGAATCCACGAAGTTTGTTCCACATAATCAAGCTCTGTCCCGCACCCAGAATCTGTATGAAGAATATTATCAATATTTTTAAATGCTTGTTCAAACATAATTTTTTAAATTAGATCTTTATCAATAATTTTGTAATAGACCTCTTGCATAATTAATTTCGTTACGAGATTTTCCCTCCAGAGGACATAAGCATATTTTGAGGCAAATTTTTCAAATAATTTTTGAAGTTTAGCCTAAGCTAAGCTGATAAAATTTTTGGAGAATTTGAATCCGCCAGCTGGCGGAGTAGCTAGGAAGTAATTACGCAAGAGGTCTAATATAGAAAGCTCTGAAAAACTAATAAATTTCTCTTTTATAATTTATTTTTTGCCCTAAATCCTGGATTCCCTTCTTCAAGGGAATGACAAAAACTGCGTTTTTCAGAGATTTCTTGAATACTTCTTGATTGTTTTTATCGTTTTCGCCTAATTTTATAAGTTGTGATGGGACAGTTCTCAAACTGTTTTTCAAGAACTATTTTTTAGTTAAAATAAGCTATTTTAGTAAAAACAGAAAAAATAATTTTTGGCTTATTTAAGCCAAAAAGATTTAATTGGCACCAGAGCCGTGATAGATTCATATTTTAAATTTATTTATAAACCCCCTGCCGATGGCCAACTCTAATAATAAGAATTACTAATTCTTTCTTATAAACTTGATAAATAATTCTGTAAGGCCAAACGCGGTAATTATAGCATTCCCTGTATTCACCTCTCATTTTCTTCCTCATAAAAGGATTTTTTGACAGGACAGTAAAAGCGGCTAAAATTTTGTAATAATCGGCTTTAGTAAATTTATTTAACTCTTTTTCTACGCTTGGTTTTGTTCTTATTTGAAACTCCATATTTTTTGCCTGATTTATCCGCGATTAAAAAGCCTTCGCGCGCGAGAAGATTTTCGAGCGTTGTCCATTTTTTATATTCACCGCTTTTTACCGCCTTTTCTGCCTCCTTAATATCTTTATCTAAATCCGGAAAGTCATGCATTACTTCTAATGTTTCTTGCCAAGAGTCAAATTCTTCGGCAGACATAATCACGACCTTAGGACTGCCATGTTCAGTTAAAGTAAAGTAAGAACCGCTTTTTTGAATTTGGTCTGTAATTTTAAAAAGGTTGTTCCTAGCCTTGGTAATTGAAATAATATTTTTGATACTCATAGTTTTTTGTTAATTGTTGTATGTACATAATAGTGTACATTAAGTATTTTGTCAAATTATCCCTTTTTCCTTAAAACTCAAAAACCTATCCTTTGCCACAATTACGTGATCAACGACTTCAATCCCTAAGATCTTTCCGCCATCAACTAATCTCTTAGTGATTTCAAGATCGTCTTCCGACGGTTCGGGATCGCCAGAGGGGTGGTTGTGGACAAAAATGACTGATGCGGCTTTGTTTTTGATTGCTTCTGAGAATACTTCGCGCGGGTGGACAATGCTGGCATTAAGACTGCCAATTGAAACTTCCGCGACTGACCAATTTCTGCTGTTAAGAATAATAATGTAAAAATGTTCTTTATGATAGTCTTTGAGCTTGTTTTTTATCAATTTATGTACTTTTTCAGGATTATTGAGTTCTTTGCTTTTATAGGATGGCGCTTGAGTGGAAAACCGACGGCCAATTTCAAAAACGGCTTTTATTTGTGTTGCTTTCGCTGGTCCAATTCCTTTGATTGAGGACAACTCCTCAATACTTGCCTCAGCTAATTTTTCAAGACTGCCAAATTGAGATAACAGTTTTTGCGCGGTAACTGACACTGATTCACCTGCGCTACCGCGACCTAAGATAATTTGCAATAGCTCTTGAACAGAGAGCGACTGTTCGCCAAACTCAACTAACCGTTCACGCGGTCGTTCTTCTTTTGGTAGATCGTAGATTGTAAATGATTTGCTCATAGTTTTTATTTAAAAAATCTCTGAAAAACTAATAAATTTCTATTTTGGAATTTGTTTACTGAACCAACGGCAACTATTTGACACAATTAAGATTTAATTATAAGATTAAATCACAAGAGATTTAAAAAAGTCTCTATACACAAGCAAAAGGAGATGAGAAAAATGGCATTTGCTACCCATTTAATAAAAATAAAAGGAAGCTTTGATGTTCAGAAATGGACAAAGGAAAAATTGAGAAAGTACATAGATGAAAAAATTTCAACAGAAATATATTCTTTCTATCATGCTGAGATAGAACTGTTCCAAATTAAAAAAAATAATATTGAAATATGGGTTTACATTTCCGCTTTTCCTTCCGAAGCTACAAACAGAATAATTGAAAAATGGATTGAGGATCATATAAAAGAAGATGGGATCGAAACAAAAGAATTCAAAGTAGAAGAAAAAAGAAGTCTTCTTGATTCTAACAATGAAGAGTCATCACAAATTGTAGTCCATCTCTCGTAATGAAGAATATTTTTATTCTTCTTTTTTATTCCAAATTTTTACCAAACCATCTCACCTGCCCCGTAGTTAATTCATTGCATTAAATTGCATATAACCCCTTTTTTATTCACCACCAAAAAAAATCAATGCTCCAAAACCTCTATCCCCAGCTCTTTTCCCGAAGAAAAAATTCTACCGACACCACCGATTGGATAGGTTATCATTGGACTAGTATGACCAAAATCAACGTTGGCGATAACTGGGATATTATTTAGCTCTTTTTTTGTTTTTATGATCTTGATTAGTTTTTCGTCTGTCATTTGGCTTATTTTTTGAAATCTTCCGATTAAAATTCCTTTTACTTCGCTAAATCCTGGCTGATGAATGATTGATTGTAAATCCCTGTCAAATATTACTGGAGTAAATTCCCCACTCATTTCATCATCTTCTAGAAATAGAATTGAATTTTCTAGATTTGGAAAATATTCCGTACCTTGTAAAAGATTAAAGGTGCAAAGATTTGCTCCTAGAATTGTTCCTTCTGACTCACCTTCATTTATCTTGAGCCAGCCAGAATTTGTAATTGGTTTTCTGTCTTGTTGGTCTTCCCACCAGCGATCATCGGTCCAGGCTGAACTTGGCAATATTTTAAAAGGTTTATCCTCAAATAGGCACTTTTTAACATAATCCAAAGTGTAATCAAAATGTAGTTTCTGTCCAAAAGTAGAATAATGCGTACCAGAATAAGTTACTAAACCGGTTTTAGCATAAATCGCGTTATTCAAAACAGTAATATCCGAAAACCCGCAAAATATTTTTGGATTATCTTTAATTAAGTCCCAATCAATATATTGTAAAAGCTGATTACTGTTAAATCCGCCAATTACCGTAAAAATCGCTTTTATTTCAGGATCGCGATAGGCATCGTGCAAATCTTCAATACGAGACGCGATGGAAGTGGAAACAAATTCATCCATTTCTTCTATATGCTTTCCAAAACTCAACTCCAACCCCAATTCTTTAAATCTTTTTACAGCAATATCTTTTGATTCTTCAGAAATAATTGCCATTGATTGAGATGGCGCGATTACTCGCACTTTATCCCCTTTTTTAAGTTTTTCTGGAAATATTTTTTTCATAATATTATAAATTATCTATATTAAAAGATCTTTCATCCAAAAACTATAAATAATATATCTTTAAAATTATCAATTTCTTTAATCTTTGCTCAGCTTCTTTAGTGACTATATAATTGGGGTAATCGTAATTATACAATCTAGAGAAACCTTTGCAATGCCCATATTTGAATCCTAATTGCATATATTTAGCTTATTTGGATTCCAATATGTGAGTGAACTTATTACCCTACTTTTTCCTAAAATCGCCTCTCGTAAAATATAAGCCAGGAATAATTATAAAGACAAGGATAGTCCAACCCATAGCGGTAATAGGCCATGCCCCTGAAAACAATATTCTAATTATTATAAAAACAGTAAGAATTACCGTAAAGACAAAAGCGCATCTTTTCTTAAAGAAAAGTCCTATTAAACTTAAAAGATATGCAATAAACAATATAACTGGCATAAATATTAATATTTTTGAAGACAAACTGGTCTCACTAATTATTTCGGGATTAAGTCTGATTATATCCATAAGATTATAAGATATAGAAGCATAATATAAAACCATTCCTAGTGTTGAGATAAGCAACGCTTTTCTCCATGATAATCTTTTGGTACGAGTTAAAATTAGAATTGCAACCAGAACAATAACAGGCAAACACAATATGTCCAATATATAAAGAAGACCAAAAATTGCCGCTGAGACAACTATAAGAACAAAAATATGAGAAAGCATTTGAGAACTTTTCTTTTCGCTTGATTTAATTATTCCGATAAGTGTTTTAATGACTACGCAAGATAAAAATAAGATTGCTACGGCTGGAATTATTAGACTATTAATCGATGGAAGAAAGCTTATGATGAAGGTCATGCTGACAGTCATTAAGAAATAAACAAGCCCTAAAATTACAAACCCAACAATTCCAGAATTAACAACTCTTTTCGCCTTTTGAACTTTCTCCTTATCTTTTCTCGCAAAAAGATACTGAACAATCCCGCAAATAATCACAAAAGTGAAAATAATCACAAAAAGACCAAAGATCCACTTGACAAGATTCATAACACTTTGTTTCATATTTATTGAAGATGCTAATGGCGCACACATTGCTCCCCACATGCTTATGGAGCCTCCTTTAAAAGAGGTCGTCTTTAAGGGATTTGAAATTTTTATACTATTATCTTCGGGATCAAAAAAGCCTTCATAAAGAGTACCTTCTGGTAATTCCAAAGGAACTTCAACTTTTATAGGAAGACCATCCGGATCTATTGCAGAAATTTCTTCAACAGCAACAAAAGATGTATATGCTGTCATAAGCCTATGTTCTAACCCTAATTTTGTAATATCCTCTACTAAGCCAGGTCTTGTTCCCTTAAACATTTGATCAGACAAATCCTCAATTTTATTACGCGCCCAAAGTCTGCCAACCCATTCATTTTCAGGATAATTTGATGGTAGATCTACCGAAATATCAAAAAATTGCTGTTCAGTTTTAATTAAAGCGCCCGCACCAAAAACTTTGGAGACAAAATTTCCAAAACCTTCTTCAATGTTAGCGACTTTTCCTCTTAAACTTATTTTCCCTTTCGCTGGTTTTTTATATTTACCATGAATATAAAGAGGCTGTCCCGCGAAAAGATCTGGTATCAAATCAGGATACAATTCCTCAACCTCAAGTCCTCCCCAATCAATAGCTAAATTTGTAAACAACGGAAGACTTATTCTTTCATAAAATTCTTCAACAACATTCTCAGAGTTATCGCGAATTGTAATATAATACGCAAAACCCCTACCGATTTCAGCCACCTTATCAATTAAATATCTATTAGACGAAGATCCTATGCCAAAATAAAAAACTCTGGTTTGATCCCCAAGATTGTCTTGTAGCTCCGCAAGAATTTCTTTTTCGTTCCCTACATAACCATCACCCATAATAACAACCAGTCTAAGTTTATTAGGATCTTGCCTATATTTTAAGGCCTCGCTTATTCCAGGCACCATTTCCGTTCCGCCTCCCGCCTTGATATCATCTATGTACTGCAACCCAGCAATAATATTTTCTGGAGTATTTGAAAGTGGCTTGTCAGAAAAACGCAAAGTCTTACTTGAAAACTTAATTATATAAAAAGTATCTTCTGGATTAAGATTTTTTAAAGCATAGGTCATTGCCTCTTTTGCTTTTTCCATTGGAGTTCCGCTCATAGAGCCAGAAACATCAACTACAAAAAACATTTCCTTAGGAGTAACTTCTGATATTAAAAAGTCGGTCTGAGGCTGTATCATTAAAGAAAAATAACCATCGCCATTTTCAGGTTTGTGCGTAAAAAAAGCAAGCTGCGGCGTATCACCAGAAAGTTCAAACTCTAAAACAAAATCTTTATTAGGTATTGTATCGTCCTGCCTTATCTTAACATAGGCATTGCTCTTATTCTCTTGAACAACATCCACACGATGAGTTACAGAACCAACTTTAGTAATTGGAATATCTCCAGTATCTATATCTAAATTAAGAGAAATATCATGACCCGAACGCATTTCTGGCTTAAGATAAGGAGGAGTTATTCTCTCATAATCCGTAACACCAGAAACAAAATTTTCTTCAAGCCAATCACCCGGAATATAGCGTGGACCGACAACCATCGGGAATACAAATTTATATCTATTCTCGTCAAAAACTAATTCTTCTGTATAGCGGATTATAACAGTTATCTCGTCCCCCGGTAAAATGTTCGCAACAGATTGAGTAAAAATATTTGGTCTTTCCTGTTCCAATAAACCAGTTCTCTTCCCTTCTTCCTTGGCTTGCTCATAAATTTTTTTCGCCTCTTCTCTAGTTTTTATTTGAGACTTAATAATCTTTTGTCCAATTTTCATTTCCATATCATAAATTGCCGCTTTATTTGGAAGAGGAAAAACATAGATCGCTTCTATCGGAACTTTATATGGATTAACATATTCCTGCTTAACTTCTACTTCCGCGACATACCCAGAAATTTTAGCATCAACAGAAGTATGCTTAAGCGGAAATCCCATTGACTGATCATTAGAAACTTTCAGCGAGCCCGCCGGAAGATCGGGACTGCTTATTTCAGAAGCGGAGGCAACTGGCATAAAAAAAATAGCAGTTGCTATAAAAACAAGAGTTGCTATTATTTTGTTCATAATTTTTATGTTAATTGATTATAATAAATCACAAATTTAAACTTATATTTTTAGTTACTTAAAACTGTTTAAATTATAACATAATTTTATCTAATTCAAAACATTCTTCAACCCACAATATCCTTCAACCTTATGGAGAAGTGACACGCGTAGCAATATTCTTTGACCTTCTTAATATTCTTCGACCTTGTGGAGAAGTTTGTTCACGCAGAATTTTACTTTATACAATAGTTCTCCATAAAGTCGAACAATATTTGTTGAACATCGTTGGCTCCATAGTCCCGATAGTGCTGTGGAGCCTTTTGTGATTTCAAACTTTATGAAAAGAGATTTAAAAAAATCTTGCATTTAGGCTCCACAGCTCTAAAGAGACTATGGAGCCAACAGAGCATAATAAGTATTAAGTATATAGTATTAAGTATCCCGCTTAATATCTTTCGACCTTGTGGAGAAGTTGTACGCATAGAAGTTATTATATGCAATATCCTTATATCTCTAACAGGATACAATATATCACCCCTATAACAATGAAATACTAAGCATAAACTGTTATTTTAGATAAATATTCTAATTTAAATTTATGTTTTTTTATTTTTTCTTGCCATACTTAATCTTTGTAGTATTATTAAAGAAAGAATATTAAATAGTTAATAATAAATTTATGAATCCAGAAGAATTTAATCTTTCAGAAGTTGGAGAAATAACCGAAAACAGTGATGCGGAATTTATACAATCAGTATTTGAAGACTTGGATCTTGGCTATCAAGATGAAGCTGTTGAAATAGTGGGTGATAATTTAAATTTAGATGGAGTTGGAGAGCTTGGTGTTATGGGACTAACACTATTGGGAGTCGGATATGGACTTAAGGTGATGTTTAAAGGATTTGAAAACGATAAAACAAAGCGCAAATAAAACATATTTGCTTTTTGAAAATGTATTTTAATCAATTTATGAACAATTAATATGGAAGAAATAGACAAAAAATTACTTGAAAAATTTGAGAATTTAATATCTGATCAACCAACCGAAGAAGAAGCTACTGAATTCCTTTCAAAGCTTAGTACAGAAGAATATGAACGATTGATCTATCTTTTTGAAAATAATAAAATAGATGGAATGAGTGAGAGTATAAAATTAAAACTAGTAGAAGTATTCAAAAAGATAAAAGAAGGACTATCAAAAAATCAATAAGAAGAAGATTTTAGCTAAAACAAGCGATAAAAGAAGAGAGAAAGAGAGAGGTGGGGGGGGGGGGGGGGGGGGGGGGGGGGGGGGGGGGGGTCCGGGGTTTATCGAT
>JAYEKL010000054.1:0-2978 GCA_034660995.1 Patescibacteria group bacterium
GAATGGCGCTGATTCGTGGTCAAAGATAGATGATGAAAATAAAATTCTAGATGATTTATCAACAATTTTTGCTATTGCGATAGAGAAAGAGAACCCAAATATAGTCTATGTTGCGACTCTAAATCGTGATAGAGGAGAACTTTTGAGATCTGAGGACGGTGGTAAGACCTGGGTCTCGTCTTATATTAGTACTGAATCAGGCAAACCGATAAATCATGTCCAAATTGATCCTATTCATAGCAATATTGTTTATATAGGCACAGAACAGGGAGGGCTAATAAGAAGTGATAACAGAGGAAATACTTGGTATACTTTAGAATGGTTTTATACCGGAGTTAAGGATTTTGTTGTTGATTTTCAAAATAATAATAGTATTATAGTCAGAACTTTTTCTTATATTAAAAAAACAATAGATGGTGGAGAGACATGGGAGGATCTAAACGGTAAAATGATGCGGTCTTTAACTCTGAAAATTGGTATTTCCTTAATAAGCTCAATGACAATTGACAATCAAAATCCTCTTGTGGTTTATATAACATATCAAAATCTTATTCTGGTAACTAAAGATGGTGGAGATACATGGGAAAAGATGAACACTATAACCCCGGCATTAACAGTCTTGGGAACTGCGCCACAAGTTAAACAAATAGGAATGATAGATAATATAATCTATTATGGTGCTGGAAATGCTTTATATAGGAGCCAGGATAAAGGAGTGAGCTGGTCAAGTCATGATATACCGATAAAAGGAGATGTGCGCTATACCGTAAGTGATCATTCAGATTCAGATATAATTTATTTGGGAGCGTTTTACGACAAACCTCCAAAAAAATAATTTCTAATTAAAATAAATTAATTTATGGAAAATATAATAAAAATATTAAGAGAAAGTCTTGAAAAAAATCAAAGTCATTTTAGGAATGAGATTGCGACACTGAGCGTAGGAAGGGCAACGCCTCTTCTTGTAGAAGATGTTATAGTAGACTATTATGGAACGCCTACACCTCTTCAGCAAATATCAACAATAAGTATTCCTGATGCCAAAAATATTCTTATAAAGCCATGGGAAAAGAATCAATTAAAAGAAATTGAGAAAGCGATAAATTCAGCTCAGCTTGGTTTTAATCCTGTTAATGATGGTGAAAGCATTAGAATTACTGTTCCTCAGCCTACCGAAGAAAGAAGAAAAGAGTTGGTGAAACATTTGCGTGATCTTTTAGAAGAGGCAAAAATATCTATTCGCAATGGTAGGGAAGATGCAATAAAAGAAATCAGAAGAATGGAAAAGGACGGAGAAATTGGCGAAGATGAAAAATTTAAAGGTCAAAATGATATTCAGAAAGTTATAGACGAAGAGAATAAAGGATTGGAAGAAGTGACAGAAAAAAAAGAGAAGGAGATAATGACAGTCTGACTTAGTATCAAGTATTTAGTATTAAGTATTAAGCAAAATTTATTTTCTGATATTTAATATATAGTACTTAATTTTTTGGTTTTTGTGTTAATTCGCATTTCTATATTTTATTTAAAAATTCAGTTATTTAAAATTGAATTAAAATTTTAGTTCAAGATTTATTTGCCTCGTGAGAAAAGAATTTTAAATTCAAAATTCTTTCTGTTCGTTGCTTAATACTTAATACTAGATACTTAATACTAATTTACTTAATACTAATTTATGATCTTAACTACAATAATTTTATTTCTTCTAATTTTAGGTGTTATTGTTTTTTTTCATGAACTGGGTCATTTTTTTATGGCCAAGCTTTATGGTGTAAAAGTTGAGGAGTTTGCCATTGGATTTCCTCCAAGAATTTTCGGAGTAAAAAGGGGTGAAACGACATACTCATTGAATGCGGTGCCTTTGGGCGGGTATTGTAAGATCGTTGGCGAAGATGGTGAAAATAAAGATGACCCGAGAAGCTTTTCTTCAAAAAGCATAGGTAAGAGATTTCAGATAATTTCAGCAGGTGTTTTGATGAATTTTTTTATGGCTTTTGTAATATTTTCTGTAATCTTTATGGCAGGCGCTCCAATGAGTATTGAAGGAGAAGATCTGTCTAAAGCTAGGAGTGTAGAAAATGAACAGGTTAAAATTTCTGGAGTATTAGAAGGAACTCCTGCTCAAAATGCTGGGTTTCAGACTGGAGATGCGGTTTTAAAAGTAGACGAAAAAGAAATTGGAAGCATAGAGGATTTACAAAACCATATAGAAGATAATCTTGGTGAAACTGTAGCGTTGACTATATCAAGAAACAATGAGGTTATTGTTAAGGAAATAGTTCCAAGAAAAGAATATTCTGAAAATGAAGGAGCGATGGGCGTTTCTCTCGTGAATACTGCTGAAGTTTCATATTCATTTTTTGAAGCTATAAAAAGGGGATATGAATGGACTGTGTTTTTAACATTATTTATTATTACTGCGTTTGCTGGAATTTTGTGGAGTTTATTTTCAACAGGAAAAACAGCTGTTGAAGTTTCTGGTCCTGTTGGCATTGCGATAATGACTGAGCAAGCTGCAAGTCTTGGTATTATAGCTGTTTTGAATTTCACAGCGCTTATTAGTGTTAATCTTGCGATTATAAATGCTCTTCCTTTTCCAGCTCTTGATGGAGGGAGATTAATTTTTTTGATCGTTGAAAAGATAAAAGGGTCTCCAATAAATCAGATTTGGGAAGCGAGGGCAAATAATGTTGGTTTTATGCTTTTGATGCTTTTAATGTTAGTTGTTACATTTAAAGATATTATGAAGCTGGATGTTTGGGGTAGTGTTGTAGGGTTTTTTGGATAATCATTATAAATGTTTCTTGTGTCGTTGCTATTTTGAATATGATTGTTATGTGGTACAAAGTTATAGTGTGCTTACAGATCTCTCCATTTCGCTATCGCTCCAGTCGAGATGACAGCTACGTAGTCATCTTGAGCGACGACAGGAGCCGAAAGATCTGTAAACAGATAAAATGGTTTGTTAGAAATAAATT